>CAZOFK010000028.1:0-8666 GCA_964579185.1 Microcaldota archaeon | reverse complement strand
TCAATATTATTGTGATGGAAAAGAAGAAAATGTTAACGAATAAGCGATTCCGAAGGTTTCTTTCAGAATTCAATCATGGGTTATGGTTGATTTTTATCCCAGAGTCTGCTGCGGTGATAAATCTAAATATGTATAATGTTAATATAATAAGGGGGTCAAATGCACAAGGTACAATCACCTTCAGACAGAGTAGAGGAGAGGGCAAAGCGTCTATTCGAGGAGCGCGTGGATAGTTTTAAACAGCATTTCAACTCGCGCAGTGCTGATGTTATAGTAGAATACATACGCACAGCTGATATTAAACCTGAAGAGAAGCTAGGCCGGCTCTCTGGAGTTACCGGTTTTTTAGGAGTATTGTCTATGAGGGAACAGCAGCTACAGCTAGCGTATTTTGATGCTATCTGGAAGTCTCGCGATGTATTGAAGCAACACAGCGAAAGACTCGGATATATAGATGCGCTCACTGATCCGCGAGTAACGACAAGGGAGGTGGCAGTATGCGTGAGTGCCCTGAATGACGCGGAACTGTTCTTTGAAGCTGTTGGAAACAGCATGGCCGTAGAGGCATTAACAAGCAGAAGAATAATGGATCTTCTTCCTACCCTTACTGAAACAGACCAAATGTACTTCCTCAAAACTGCACGCAACATGAGCAATGAAAAAATTAATAGCCTCGCCGAGAGGTTTGAAAGTGCAAAGGCAGATCATTCATTAAGGAAGGCCAGGCGCACTGCATGAGGCCTAGGCTCTCTGCAGGATGGCCGGGGGAGAGGCCTCGAAGCGCTGGGAGCCCCTAGACTTATGGACTACGTGATGCATGGCAATCTCAAAGCCGTAGAGACTGAGCTCAAAAATTCTCCATGTGTAAATGCAAGCAACGTTTTCGGAAGGAGAGCACTGGCATTTATATCTGCGCCCCTATTTACAAGGCATCGCGTGTCTGCAGTCTCGTGGGCTTCAGCGAGATCTATATTGCAACAACAGACTGGCCTAGCCACGTCATAATCAGTGCCGACCAAAGATCTGAGCCTGAACTCTTCGGCTTCTCTGCAATACCTGTTTCGTAATTCATACGAGATAATATTGGAAATTCCAGAATATTTCAAGAATGAGCTTAGCCTTTCGGTTCTGTCTTTAAAGCAAAATCACAAGGCCAGGCATATCAAGACATATTACTCCCCTGCCCTGCGTATTATATTGACGCGCAGCATCCAACTCCAAGAGCGAGCGTTCGAATTAGGCAAGCTTTTGCATTTTCTAAGATAATCCCAGAAATTCTAGAATGATCTTGATTTATAGTTCTGTTGCCATTATCTGCCAAGATTTATTTCAATTTGGTGATATTTTTAATCAGGTGAGGTATAAAATAAATATGCCATATATATGAAAGAAAAACACGCGCTGTTAAATGTTCTTATTTCAAATTGATGAAAAATAAGGCCTTCTGGTCAGGCCCTCTGGCTAGCATGCAAAAAAGAATCTGAAATGCTCTCTTTTCCTCTGAGAGCCATTCTTGTATCATTTTTCTGAAATTTCAATGCCAGATTTCAAAATAATAAAATATTATAAGGTACCTTCCGGAGATCTATCAATGCAGCAAAAGTTATGTCAAAATAGCTGGAGAAATACCAGACGACAAAATCATGCCTTAATTTTAGTTTTATTGCGTTATTTTCAAGCCTTCGGGTTTTAATGCGGGTTGCAAAGCGCGCGTTAAAACGCAAATGAGAAAGAAATCCAGATAGAGAAAGATTATTTTAGATATACTAAAAGTATTTTAGTATTGTTTATGGTGCTGCCTGGATTATTCGCCCCACATCTCTGCCTTGATGCTCCTCTCATTTACGCCCAGCGAGACAAGAGCTTCTTTCAGACCCTTTACAAATGCAGGAGGCCCGCAGATGTATGCTGTTCGCTCCTTGAAGTCAGCAGTATGCCTTAATATCATTTCTGCGTCTACGTGCCCTGTCTCACCGTTCCATCCGTCGCCTTCCTTTGGCCTTGTCACTGTTACAGTGAGCTTCATGCCCAGCTCCTGCCCCATGGCATTGAGCTCCTCCTTATTTATTATCTCGTCAGGATATTTAACGCTGTATAGCAGAACGCAGTCTATCTTCTTTGAGAGGCTCTTAGCCTGCCTAAGCATGGAGAGGAAAGGCGCTAATCCAGTGCCGCCTGCGAGAAAAAGGAGCTTTGAGGCACTTTCTATATCGAACTTAAACTGGCCGTATGGGGCAGAGAGATAGTAAACATCGCCTGTCTTAGCTGCCTCAAGCCTTGAGGTAAGCTGGCCGTGTATCAGCGCTATGAGGAACTCAAAGTAATCTGATGGAGGAGCATTGGCTATCGAGAAGGCCCTTGCGACCTTATAGCTTTCGTTCCTGTACTCGAGCATGGCGAACATGCCTGGGGTAAAGTCCACAGATGTGCCATCGTTGGCCTTAAAGATATAGGACCAGACAGAGGGAGTGATCTGCTTCGTTGTAATAAGCGTATACGGCTTGTTTAGTATCATAGAGTCATCTGCACCTGAGGTACAGTGTCGAGTTACGCCTCCTTGGCATTTGTAAAGCCCTCTATGGCCTTTTCGAAGCGCTCTATGCTCTTTATTATCTCTTTAAGCTTAGGGTTTATGTTGTATCCGAGGTCGTAGCCGCGCTCTGTCCTTATGTGAGTGGGCTGCAAGACATTCAGCACCATTGAGAGGCTCCTTAGTGTGAGGATAAGCGTCTTGCGCGTGAATGTCTTCCCAAGCATAGTATAAAGCTCCCGCGTGGTCCTTGGCGACTTGACCATAAGCAGCTTCAAGACAGCATAGTTAGGCCTGCTTAACAGCTTCCTTATCAACCAGATCTCATCTTCTTTCTCCTTTTTAGGCATCATCGCACCCATTAGGCATTAGCCGATTAATATTATTGCACACCAAGTTTTATAAATGTATATTTAATTTATTCGTGTGTAGCTGATTTTATCAAGATAAATTTCTTTTAGGAAGGTATATAAGCTTTCTTATGCATATATTTAAGTATCATATCTAATATTGAAATATATAAAATGGTATTATGCTAAAATATTTCAGCATGATGCAGAGGATATTGAACAGTAAGGCACACAATGAAAGGCAGCGTGAGCGCCTTGGCTTTGCTATAGACACGGTGGAGAACCACTCGGCGGCGGTAAAAAATATCGAGGGTCATCTGAAAAGGTTTATAGTAAAAAGGGGGAACAACTGCGAGTATCTCGTTGAGGCTGTAGGTTTCTCGGGGAGTGAGAATGCGATTGTAGAATTGGCAAGGTCGCATGTGACCGATGTGCTCTCTGCCGAGAGGAGCATAGGCATAGGTCTCCTCGAAAAAGCGAGAATCCTTGCACAGGGCTGCCTCACAGGCATGGAGAGCGCTAAAGCAGCCTATGCGTCGTACCTCATAGCGCATGACACTGTAGGCTATGGCGCGATAAGTGTCTTGATGGAGGACAAAGGCAATATAGAGGAAATAGAGATAGGCTCTCCGGAAGGCTATCTTGACGTATATACTTCAGAATACGGAAGGTGTAGCACAAATATCAGATTTACCGGGGAAGGGGCATACAGGCGCAGCATAAATATGCTCGTGTATGAAGCTGAAAAGGAGCTGGGGGAGTCTACGCCTATAATAGATGCGCAGGTAGAGAATGTGAGGGTGCATGCGCAGATAAGGCCTTATGCCATAAGCGGCGCGGCAGCCTCGATAAGGTTAGGCAAGGGAAAAGAGATAAGCCTGTACAGCATGCTGAGGCGCGGCAGCCTCAGAGCGCATACGGCAGCATATCTATGGATGGCGGTAGAGTCAGGGCTAAATGTCATAATCTCTGGTTCTCCTGCGAGCGGGAAGACAACGATGCTTTCTGCGCTTGGCCCGTTCATGCCTTGGCATGCCAAACTCGTCACTATAGAAGAGGATATAAACGAGCTGAAGTTTCCAGCGCCTATGCTTAGCGTGGTTGCACTGTACGGCTCAAGATACGGCCAGATAAGCACACGCGCCCAAGTGCTTAATGCGCTGAGGATGAGGCCTGAACGCATAATCATAGGAGAGGTGAGGGGCGAGGAGGCTCATGAACTCTTTGCAGGGGCTAACCTTGGTGTTCCGTTTATGACAACAATGCACAGCTCGGAGGAGGGCGTCTCGATACTGAAGAAGCTGCTTGTCAAGCCCATGGAGGTGGACCCAAGATCGCTTAGCATGCTCGATATCTCAATTTACATGAGGCAGCAGGGACTGAGTGAGCGCTGCATATCGGGCATTACAGAATACAGGTGGCTTAGCCGCGCTGAGACTGAGGAAGGGGTAGAGCTAGAGAACGGCGATGCCGTAAGGTTAGATGCTATGCCTGTAGGAACATTGAGCGGCATGCAGGAGAGCAAGGTTGTTGCGACATATGCCGCGAGGAAAGGCATCTCTGCGAGGAGAGCGATGGCAGAGATAACAAAGCGCGCTTCTTACCTTGAGAAGGCCGCGCGGACAAAGGAAGAGGCAGACTTCTTTGAGCACATACAAAAATACAGGTGAGTTTATGGCAAACGACGCTACGCACTGCATCATTGCGGCTCTTTGCATATCTGCTGCGCTAGGTAGCATAGAAGCAATAACCATCAATGCAGGCATACTATACGCCCTGTTGCTCTCTGCGGCAGACTTTCCCATGGCTTTTATCACCTCGCGGCTCTATACTGAGATAGTAAAGATCCATAAGAAGCGCCTGTATGCCGAGAACATTGCACGTTGCCTCAGGAGCGCGCTTCTGTACACGCCGAAGGGCGTGCCTCTTGCAAAGGCGCTGGAGTCTTCTGCGGATCTCAGCGCTGACGCCGGATCCTTTATCAGAAAGCTCTCGAGGATGCTGCTACTGGGCAAGGCGCTCCGGGCCAGAAATATCCTAGAAGCCATGAATGTCAAGGCGAGCGATGCTGAGGTGCATGGAATTGAAATAGGAACGCTTCTGATGTATGCTCTCGACGCCTTCGGCATGGAGAACCAGAGGCGCATGGCTGCCATGCGCGGCAGCCTCCAAAGAGATGCCACAATAAGCATGTTTGTCTCGGCGGTGCTTCCTGCCTTTGTCGTCTTCATGCTTATAGGCAATGCCGCTCTCTCAGGGGATGCGCTTCTCCTCCCATTCTCCATTGTGATGCTCGGCGTGCTGCCACTGCTTTATGCTTTCGGCAGCAGCTCGATGAATAGGCGGTTCCTTGAATAGGCTTGCGATGCTCTGCGTTGTCTCTGCAGAGGCAGTTCTCCTCTGGCTTGCTGCTGTGGAAGGCCTTGTCTTGATGTATCTGGCTCTTGCGGTTGTTGTATCAGTGCATCTCCTTGACTTAATCGGCATCAGAAGGGAGCATGAGAAAGAAGAGACGCTTGTGCTTGCAAAACATATACTCCCTGCGTATGAGAGCAGAGGCATGCTTTCAGCTGCTGTCAGAAGCATAGACGACCTAAAACGCGGCGCATTGATAAGGAGGAGTGCAAACCTTTGCATGCTGGGAGGCACAGAGAACCGCAGCAATGGTGATACAGCTGAGCTAGAAACGATAATTGGGCAGAATATAGCCAAAGGCAGAAGTATGAAGGAGGAGCTGAGGCTCTTCTGCAAGAGGCTCGAGTCAGAGCTTGAGGACGAGAATGCAAAGACCTCGCTTGTCGGGGGAATGCGAAGCCTTACATACGCAGGCGCTGCCTTCTTCGTGCCTTTGCTAGGCGGCGTAAGCAGCGGCATCCTAGGATACCTGCACATGCAGGGTCATGCCGCTTACAGCTTTAAGGTTATTGTCTGGTTATACAGCCTCCTCATACTTGCGCTTACCTCGCTCTTCGGCAGTCCTGGCAGCGGCATATTGCTGAGGGCCTACCGCACGATGCCATACGTAGTGCTTGCCACCCTGACGCTTACAGCGTCTTCGCTGCTTCTTACTAACATATGATGCTAAGGTGATTTGGATGAAAAGAATAAAGTTGGATGTGATGGGCGTAATGCCTGAGGCTGCCGCGCTTCTTGCAGTATGCAGGAGCAGGAAGGCGCAGGGCTCTCTGGAGTACATCATGATGGTCGCTGCTGCGAGCATAGTCATAGTGACTGCCTTTGCAATGATAATAAAGCTCAAAGGCGCTGTCACAGGCGGGATCTCGCTCAATGGCACGAATGTCAGCATCTCGCAGGCCATCTCTGAGGAGTTGTCAAGGATAGCCAAAAACGTGACGTGATGAGGCTTCAGCTCTCTTTCGAGCTCATGCTGTATATGGCAATGGCAGGCATCTCGATGCTCATCTCACTGCGGCTCCTCGCGAGTTACGAGGCGTACATGCGCAGCTCCATGGGAAGGTATGCCATAGCCACCTTTGTTGAGAATACCGAGGAAGCTGTTGAAAACGGCGCATACTCTTTTGCTGAGTATGTGCCTGCGGGGCTCTGCAACGCTACCTCGGGGCCGGGCATCATACACACCCAGTATGGTGCTTTTTACCTAAGCAGCGGCATCCTGATTAAGATGCCTATATGCCATGTAGGCTCAGGCATCATGACAGCTTCGTTCAACGCAGGGCTTGGCTATGTTGTGGTGAATGAATGAAGATGCAGATAAGCTTTGAGATTCTCTCAGGCATGCTCATCGCACTTCTCACTGCGCTGCTGATCTCATACATGGCTGCATCTGCATATCTGCACTCGTCAGGCTTCTACACCTATGTAGAAAAGGCTGCGCATTATGCAGGATCATCAGCCAATGCCATGCTCAACTCGTGCCCCTGCAGAGTAACGTGAGGCTATGACAAAGTGCATGCTCATCTCACTAGACATGCTGCTGGCGCTGCCTATAGCAGCGGCTGCAATCTCTCTGCTTATGTACTCGGTGAATATCAATGCGTATATTGCGGGCTCAGCAGGGCATATGGCAACAGAGCTAAGGCTTTATGATGCATCTCAGAGCCTTATACTGGCGCTCAACGGCAGCATGGGCTATACTGCATACGTCGGGGCTTTGCACGGCCTCTCAAAAAGCATAGGCATTAATGCGAGCATGGCTGTGCTTGAGGGCTTCTCCTGCAGAGAGAGATGCGCCTGCAGAATTGTTGTAGTAAACGGGTCGGCTTATGCCCTTCTCGTGTGCTAGGTGATTTTATGCTGAGATTACAGACAGGGTTGGAGTTCATGCTTATACTCTCTATAGTCTCGCTTCTGGGCCTTGCTGCGCTTATGATGTATGGCAGGAGTGTAGTGAGCATAAAAGGGGGCGGGCATGCCTTTGCAATGAATACGTCGCTGCAGAGCGCCTACGCCCAGGCAGGCAACAAACCAGAAGTATGGGTCTATGTGCCGCTCAATTCTGTGCTTTACGCTGAGAACAGGATGCAGGTTGATCTTGCAGGATGCTTAAACGGGAGTGCAGAGATCGCATTCAGTTCAGACTCTGCGGCATTCTCAGAGCCTCTGCTCAGGAATGTAAGCGTAGAAGGCATAAAGGCCATAAGCGTGGGCTTTGAACCTTATGCTGAGGGCAGCGATACCATTGCTGTGAATTACAGCCTGCGCTGTGGAAATGCCTCGGCCATCGCATCAGAGCGCTTTTACACGTTCGCCGCGCCGCGGGGAGAGCAGACGCTGCAATCAGGGAACGCGTATCTTGAGAGGCTAAAGGAGTATGTAGAGTTCGGCAAGCCCCAGGATAATATAACAGAGACAAAGGAATGGGTCCACTGCACTAAGGTAAACTACTGGACAGGCGTGCCGCTGGGGATACAGGCGCAGTGCGGCACAAGCGATGCCTGGGATTTCATGACGTTCGATGCTGGCTGTCTTGCCCCTTATTACTCCTACTCTGATACTTACTGTGTATTGCCTATAGATACAGGAAGCGCTTACGAAAGCCAGGGAAGCGGAGCTGCAAGATATCTGATCGGGGCAGACATCGGGACAGCAAGCGGCCTGCTCAATGCCACGCTTGAATATAACAGCAGTTCGAGTGCATATCTAAATGGCATACGCGTAGGGAATGCAAGTGTTAGTAGTCTCAGCTACTCTGCGCAGGGCTATCCGACATTCCTTGTACACAATGCCAGCCTGGGCACGGCTGACCGGAGCAAGCTTGATGCCTATCTGCAGGCGCACAACAATCTCTACTCTATACTTAGATACTACAACCTTACTGGCATATCAGGAGACACAGCTTCCGCCATAGGAGAGGCCAGGAGCGCGCTGGATATGGCAGCGGAAGGCCTTATATCCTCATTCTCAGATACCAGCTACGGCTGCAATGAGAGTGCAGGCGGCATAGACTGCCCTGCACTCTCGCCTTTTACGTACGATATAGCCATGCGTGTGAATGCCTCCTATGGAATAGGAAACAGCACAGGCTTTTATGAGGGCTCTGTGATAAGGGTGTTATCAAGATGAGACTGCAGTTTGCTTTTGCAGAGGCATTGATTATGCTCCTCTCGGTGCTGGCCCTTCTCTCTGCATATACAGCAATGGCGGATAATTACAGTGGTTCTGCGTATGCAGCAGCAGTCGGCTTAAAGGCCTCAGCGGCAGAGTACGATTTTATGAACGAGATGCTGCAGAATGCTACTGCGATGCGCTGCCTTGAAGCCTATTATGCATCAAACAGCACCTGCATGCACAAGTATGCCGAGATG
>CAZOFK010000027.1:0-8959 GCA_964579185.1 Microcaldota archaeon | reverse complement strand
ATGTCTTCTAATTGTCCTCAGAAGTTCATTCAAAACGCAACATTTATTAAACTCTTACCATCACAATTAGCATGCAGGCTCAGAGGAGGGTATTGATGGATGCGAAAACCTATTCAGTAGGATTCAGGTTTAGTGAGCCGCTCTCGATATCATTCAAGACATTCGAGTACAGCGAGCACATCATGCTTGTCATTAAGGACAGACTTAGCGGGGTTGAGGGGTACGGAGAGTCTGCTGCGTTTAAGCCTATCACAAAGGATACCAGGAACGACAACATTGCCTACTTTACCATGCTCAAGGCATTGCGCAACATACCGCTTGGAAGAATAGGCGTTGAAGACATACCTGATTATATTCCTAAATCGAGATCACAGACGTCTATGGCAGGTTTTGATATTGCACTGCATGATATGATAGGCAAGAGGGAGGGCAAGCCTGTTTCTGCGCTTTATGCAGGAAGAGCAAAGCGCGTGCCAAACACAATTACAATATTCATAAGGAATATGCATGACACCTCTGCTAAGACGCATGAAATACTCTCTAGATACAAAGGCATCAAGGCCATAAAGATAAAGCTTCAGGGAAACAAAGGGGATTTTGAGAGAGTAAAGAACGTCGTTGACCTCTGCCCTCGCGGCACTAAGTTTATACTGGATGCAAACAGGGGCTTTAAGGAGAGTGGGCTTGCGATAAAGGTAGTCAATGAAATCTCAGATTATACAAGGGGCGTAGTGCTGCTGGAAGAGCCATGCGCATGCCTCACCCCGAGAGGGCTCAGGAAGATAAAGGAGAATATAACAGTGCCTCTCTTCGCAGACGATTCTGTCAGAACAATAAAAGACGCTGAAAAACTTGTAGAGGCAGACGCTATAAGCGGCATAAACATAAAGATACAGAAGATGGGTGGCATAGCAGCAAGCAGGCGCTTGGCAGAGTACGCTGCTGAGAACAACCTGAAGCTTATGGTAGGCTGCATGTTCGAGACCCCTATCTCGATATCTGCAGGGGTCCACTTCGCTGCCTCTACAAAGAATGTTATAATGACAGACCTCGATTATGATCTGGAGCTGCCCGATTACTTTAAAGGTAGGGCTCTCTTCAAGAACGGGTACAGGATGCCTAACAAGAAGGCAGGGCTTGGTGTAGAGTTCGATATAGAGAGGTTAGGCAGGATTGCCGACCGGAAGCTGATCACGTTCAGTAGGCTAGCATAATGTTACTTTATCTATGTGGGCGTAAAACCCGCGCCGTTTATTGGGATATGAGCCCGCCGCAGGATGCAAGGTATATAAATATGAATGACGATATAGCCCCCGCACTCTTTAGAGGTGGGATTATGTCACCTTTGCTTTCTGAATCTTTTCGCGCTTACGCAGTTCACTGCGCAAGACTCCCACGCGCGTATTAAGGAGCTTCACCATAGCGGCATCGTTATTCTCTTCTGCGCGCATCATAGGTGTCAGACCTTTGGCATCGCGTCTATGTACCGATGCGCCTGCCGACATAAGCACCATGCTAGACTCAAGGTTTCCTGCTTCTGCAGTATATGAGATAAGCGCTCTTCCCTCTTTGTCAGGTATGTCCACATTCACCTTGTTCTGGATGAATATCTTTAGCATCTCTGTATTTCCAGCTATGGCTGCGGAGACCGCCGGATCACTTAATGCTGGGTCTGCGCCGTATCTAAGAAGAAGGTCTACTATTTCAGTTAGTCCTTCACGCACAGCCGAAGCCAGAGGTGCTGCTCCTTTATTGTTTTTGTGGTTTATACCGGGCACGCTGCGCAACTCCTTCTGGAGCTGGCTTCGCGCTGACCAAAAGTATGGAATCGAGTCTTCGTCTCCGCCCCATAAGCCCATCAGAGCTGAAGTAGTTTCAGAGGCTACTTTTCTCGCGTGCCAATCATATGCCGCATGCAAGACTCTCTCTACAACGTTGGCGTTTTCTGTGAGCACAGCATGCATTACTATGCTATTGCCCTCTTTGTCGATGTGGCCGAGGTCGCTCTCTTTTGCGACAAGCTCGAATATATTAATTGAGGATGCGGCAACAGCATGCATTGCCGGGGTCAAGCCATTCTCGTCCTCGAATCTCGCGCTTGCGCCTTCGGCCAGGGCCCTCTTTGCCTCTTCTATGTTGCCCTCTTTTGCAGCAGAAAGAAGCCTGGCTGAAGGGCTGGATTTATCCTGTTCTGATGAGGCATTCCCTTTTATATTGTTATCCATAGCCAATGCACCTCTTGCTGCTGTGACTTCCGAATCCGGGCAGTATCATAAATGTGATTCCTGCTGGCTCGGCTGCCCGCAGACCTATCAATAAGAGTGATATGAATTTTTTGATATTTACGTTTATGTGCATGCCGGATGGCACGCAAAAGATATTTAAATGTTATTATCATTATACTTATGTATAACAGAGTTATAGGCAATGCAGTGTTTTTAGTGGTATTATGAGGAATGGCTACGAGAGAGCATCGAGAGAGATTGTACCTGCTGTCAGGTATGCGCTTATCAAGAGGCTTAAGGCTAAGTACAACATGCGCGAGGAGGATATTTCGAAGTATCTGGGGATAACGCAGGCTGCCATAAGCAAGTACCTGGGGGAGAAGCGCTCAGCTAAGATAAAGGCAATCTCTGAGAAGATAGATGCGAATATTATAGAGGAGTGCGCAGAGAGCATAAGGGGCGGAGGCGAGGAGCTGGTGGATACATGCATATGCAGCGTGTGTACCTCTCTCAACAGCTTCGGGTGCAGGTTTTCGCGCGTAAATGTGAATGGCACAGCGAACGTGTAGTGTTAGCATGCCTGATGAGCTAGGCAGCATAGTCGCATCTGCTGAGTATAAGGAACGGTACGGATTCAGGGAGGACATTGATTATGAGGCCTTTGAGAAAGGGCTCTCAGAGAACGTTGTGCGCAGGATCTCTGAGATAAAGAAAGAACCGGAGTGGATGCTAAGCAAGAGGCTTCTTGGATTCACGGTATTCATGAACAAGCCTTTGCCGAGGTGGGGGGCAGATCTTAGCGGCATAGACTTCGATGATGTGTATTATTACAGGAGCCCCAAGACAAAAGAGGCAAACCGATGGGAGGATGTCCCTGCGGATATAAAGCGCACGTTCGAGAAGCTCGGCGTGCCTGAAGCAGAGCAGAAGTTCTTCGCAGGTGCAGAGGCGCAGTTCGACTCCTCTGTTGTATATTCCCATGTCAACAAAGAGCTGGAGAGGCAGGGCATCATATTCACCGACACAGACACCGCGGTCAAGAGATACCCAGAGCTTATGAAGAAGTACTTTGCAACAGTTATACCGCCCTCCGACAACAAATTTGCTGCGCTTAATACGGCATGCTGGTCAGGCGGTTCGTTTATCTATGTGCCTAAAGGTGTAAAGGCCACAATGCCGCTGAATGCCTACTTCAGGATAAATGCGGAGAAGTCAGGGCAGTTTGAGCGCACGCTGATCATAGCCGATGAAGGCGCAGATGTTACGTATATAGAGGGCTGCACGGCCCCTGTCTACACGACGAATTCGCTTCATGCGGCTGTAGTCGAGCTCATAGCGATGAAGGGCTCGCATATAAGGTATGTTACAGTGCAGAACTGGTCAAAGAATGTTTATAACCTCGTAACGCAGAGGGCGCATGCGCATGAAGGCGCGAAGGTCGAGTGGATCGACGCGAATATAGGGAGTAAGGTGAATATGAAGTACCCGAGTATATATCTCATGGGCAGGGGCGCAAGCGGCGAGGTCCTTTCCATAGCAGTTGCTGGGGACGGACAGATACAGGATTCAGGAGGAAAGATCTACCATCTCGCGCCTAAGACGACATCTAAGATTATCTCCAAGAGCGTCTCCAAGGGCAGCGGGGTTACTACATTCAGGGGGCTCATGCATGTAGCAAAGAACGCGGAGCGCGTAAAGGCCCATGTCTCATGCGATGCGCTTCTTCTTGATGGCTTTGCCAAGACGAATACCTTCCCTTATAATCAGATAAACAGGAGCGATGCTGTTATAAGCCATGAAGCCAAGGTGGGCAAGATAAGTGAGGAGGAGATATTTTACCTCATGAGCCGCGGCATAAGCGAGGAGGAGGCTGTTGCGCTTATAGTCTTAGGCTTCATAGACGATCTTGCCAAGGTGCTGCCTATGGAATACTCGCTTGAGCTCAAGAGGCTTATAAAGCTCGATACAAGCGGCGGGGTAGGCTGATGCGGGGATTGTAGTGGCTGATGAAACTCCAGGGTATTATGATTATCTGCCGTATGAAACGGCTGAGCTTTACAAGAGATACGGGATAGAGATAGGCTTGCCCTCAGCGGAAGAATACGCTGCGGACGAATCTCACGCTCTGCGCATAGCTGAAGTTGCCGCGCACGCAGGCGCATCAATGCTTGACTTCGATGTGTTTATATCTGAGTATGAGGCGCGTAGCAGAAGGACCGAGGCTGAAGTGAGGGAGGGGCGCGCCGTGCAGGCTGGAATGAACGCAGGCATAGAGGGCCTTGGGAACTTTATTGCCAATGCTGCGCGGCGCATTGATATAAATGTGGGAAAAGGCCGCGAGAGCAGGATGAAGGTCCTTGTAGTCAACGCTTCGCACCTCGCCCTGCCCATACGCATAAACGTAGGCGAGAATGCAGGACTTAGCCTCATTGAATTCTACACATCTGTATCTGAGAAGAGGAGCGTATGCGTGCCGTTGCATGAGATTCAAGCGGGGAAGGGCTCGCGCGTGGAGATAAACATGATACACAACGGAAATGAAAACTCTGAGCTTCTGAGCCTTCTTAATGCGCATGCAGCTGAGAGGGCAAGGCTGAAGGTGAATGCAGTATACAGCGGCTCTGCCAAGAGCAAGGGAATAAGTATACTCAGGGCAGGCGAGTCCGGCCATGTCGAATCGAATGAGATAGTCTACGGCACCGATGCGCAGCAGTTCGATATAAACACATTCATAATAAACGAGGGAGAGAGGAGCGCCGCGAAGCTCGAATCAGCTGCTGTGCTCGACGAAGGGGCAAGATGCATATTCAAGGGCTTCGCCAAGATAAACAAGTGGGTCAAGGGCGCGAAGTCAAAGGTCACAGAGCGAGGCATGCTGCTCGGCATGGAGGCGCGCATGGATGCACTTCCCGACATGTCAATAGACTACAGCGATGGGGTCTCTGCGATGCACAGCGCGGCTACTATGCCGCCTGATAACGAGGAGCTCTTCTACCTCATGAGCCGCGGCATAAGCGAGGAGGAGGCTGGACGCCTTTCTGTAGCTTCCTTTATCTCCAAATACCTCTCAGGCATAGAGAATCCATTCGCAAGCGAGATCGCCTCGTCGCTTATACTGAGAAGGATATATGGCGAGGGCTTTGAGAATATACCTAAGATAACTTCAAGGGGAATGTGGTACACAGCTTCTGATCCCTGGAATGGGAACGGGCATGCAAAAGCAAGATAGGTTTTTTAATGAAGCTAGAGTTGGAGAACCTCTATGTGAATGCTGATGAGAAGGAGATAGTCAGGGGCGTAAGCCTCTCTCTCTCAGATGGGGAGTTCCATGTCCTTATGGGGCCTAACGGCTCAGGGAAGAGCACTCTCGCGCGTGCCATCATGGGCCATCCTTTGCTAAGTGTCAGCCAGGGTGACATCCGCATAAACGGAAGGAGCATAAAGAGCGCGAAGCCTGACGAGCGTGCCAGGCTCGGCCTCTTCCTGGAATTCCAGAACCCTGCCGAGATCGAAGGCCTGGGTCTATTGAGCTTCCTCAATACAGCAAGAGGCTCGCTGGGAAACGATATGCAGTTCAGAGATTTCATGAAAGAGGTAAAGGAGCGCTCAGAAGCGCTGAGCCTTAAGGAGGAGCTGATAGGGAGGTCTCTGAACCACGGCTTCTCAGGAGGCGAAAAGAAGAAGGTGGAGATACTGCAGATGGCTCTGCTTAAACCCAAGATAGCCATACTTGACGAGCCTGACTCAGGCCTGGACGTGGATGCTGTAAGGATTATAGCCGAGAACATAAACAGGCTGAGGAAGGAAAGCGGGATGGGCATGCTTCTCATAACGCACTACAGCAGGATACTTAACTACATGGAGCCGCAGTTCATACATGTAATGAAAGAGGGAAGGATCGTAAGGAGCGGTGGCAGAGAGCTTATAAAAGAGATAGAAGAAAAGGGTTATAACGAATAACGGGTGCTGTTTTATGCCATCTTTTGATGCTGAAAAGATAAGGGCAGATTTTCCCATATTGGACACGTCAAACGGAAAGAGGCTCGTATACCTTGACAGCGCTGCTACGTCTCAGAAGCCAAAGGCTGTGATAGATGCAGTATCAGGCTATTACAGAACCTACAACGCGAATATACACCGCGGCATGTATGACATCTCGATAAAGGCCACTGAGGCTTATATGGAATCGAAGAGGGCTGTCGCCGGGCTTATAAACGCAGAATCTTATAAGAACATACTCTACTGCAGGAATACCACTGAAGCGATAAACATCGTGGCGCTCTCCTGGGCAGGAAAGAACGTTGGTAAAGGGGATACCATACTGCTGACGGAAATGGAGCATCATAGCAATATAGTGCCATGGCAGATGCTCGCCATGAAGAAGGGCGCAGTGCTCGAATATGTAAGGCTCAAGAAGGACTTCTCGCTGGATATGGATGATTATAAGGAGAAGCTTGAGCATGGGCCTAAGATAGTGAGCTTCGCCCATGTCTCGAACGTGCTTGGAGTGATAAACGATGCTAAAGAAATGGCAAGGCTTGCGCATAAGAACGGCGCGGTTGTGCTTCTCGACGCTGCGCAGTCTGTGCCCCACATGGCAGTGGATGTGAGAAGTATAGGGTGCGATTTCCTTGCGTTCTCTGGGCATAAGATGCTTGGGCCTGCTGGCATAGGCGTGCTTTACGGCAGAGAACGCCTTTTTGAGGAGATGGAACCAGTGTTGGGAGGGGGAGACATGATAAGGAGCGTGAGATTCGACTCATTCACATGGAATGAGCTGCCCTGGAAGTTCGAGGCAGGAACGCAGAATATAGAAGGAGGCATAGGCTTGGGAGAAGCAGTCAGATATATAGGCAGGATAGGTATTGGGGATATAAGGGAGCATGAAAACTCACTCCTGGGGTATGCGCTTGAAAGGTTCGGGAGCCTCAGAGGCATAAGGCTTTACCTTCCCGCTCTGGATAAACGCAGAAGAACGAGCCGCGCAGGTATCATACCCTTCAATGTAGAGGGCGTGCATGCGCACGACGTCTCAGCTGTTTTCGATGCTGAAGGCATAGCCATACGCTCAGGCCACCACTGCGCGATGCCGCTTGTGAACAAGGTGATGCACGAAGACTCTGTAGCGCGCATAAGCCTATACTTATACAACACCGAAGAGGATATAGAGAGGGCTGCTTCAGCCATGGAAAAGGTGGGTTCACTCTTTAAGAAGTGAAGCATCATTCTGGCTATTTCTGCATGAACTTTGAGAGGTTCTTCCTGACAGACCTGTCATTCTTGAAAAGCTCGTAGAACTTCTTCATCCTGTTGAAGTCGCTTAGAAGGCTCCTTACGTCTTTCTCAGATGTGCCGCTGCCGCTGGCTATGCGCTTTACGCGGCTCTGCTCCCGCACGATATGCCCATTTTTGCGCTCCTCGTTTGTCATCGAGCCTATTATATTCTTGTAGAGCTTAAGCTTCTGCTCTCCCTGCTCCACAGCGTCTTTCGGCACGTCTGCGAGGCCCATCATGCCAAGCATATTCTTGACAGGGCCCATCTTTGACATTGCCTTAAGCTGCGAATAGAAGGTCTCGAAGTTGAGTTCGCCTGAGGTGATCTCCTCAGGATTCATGTTCGCCTCCTTTATGGCGTTATTAACATGCTCTATAAGGGCCTCTAAGTCAGGCATGCCGAGCAGCCTGCCTACGAACTTCTTTGAGTCGTAAAGTTCAAGCGCATTGGGCTTCTCCCCTGTGCCTATGAATGTGACGCTTGTGCCTGATGCTGCTACTGCGCTTAGCGCGCCCCCTCCCTTGCCGCTGCCGTCCATCTTTGTGACTATCACCCCTGTTATCTTTACAGCGCTGTCGAATTCGCGGGCCTGCCTACCTGCAACCTGGCCTGTGTCAGCGTTTATCACAAGCAGCTTCTCGTCAGGTTTGAAGGCCTCTGCTATGCCCTTGAGCTCATCTATAAGCGCGGTGTCGAGCGCACTTCTGCCGCTTGAGTCGCATATGAGAACCTTCTTTCCCTTTAGCCCTTCTAAGGCTTTTGCTATTATCTTCTTTGGATCTTTCTCATCCTTTATGCCGAAGAAGGATATGTTTGAATTGTTTGCCAGTATTTCCAGCTGCTCGTAAGCTGCAGGCCTTGAGACATCGCAGCAGATAAGGCCTGCGCCGAGGCCGCGCTCCTGGTAGTAGCGCGCGAGCTTAGCTGCAGTGGTGGTCTTTCCCGAGCCGTATATGCCTACGAGCAGTATGCGCTTTGGCTTTATCTCGGGTTCGTAGCCCCTGCCCATGAGCTGCACTAGCTCTTCGTATACCAAGTTAGTTATATAGTCGCGCGGTGCCACCCCCTCAGGCAGCTTCTCGCGCAGCGCTGCGTTCTCTATGCGCTTGGTCAAGGCAGAGACAAGACCAAGCTCCACGTCTGCAGAGATGAGCGCCTTCTGGAGTTCCTTGTTGAACTCGCGTATTGTCTTCACGTCTATAATCGTGGCTCCGGAAAGCCTTGCCATGGCCTTCCTTAAGCCTTCTCCCAGATCCATATGAACAGCTTTTTGACGCAGCGTGCTACCTCCGACTGGCGTTTGGAATCAGGGTAGAGCATGAACTTATATGCCCTTGTGGAATCCATATCGGTTATATCGTCATTCATATTTATATACCTTGCATCTGCTGTAGGCTCATATCCCACCCATAACGGGTGTAGGTTTAAGCCCTGACCTGCCTAAAGTCCGATTTGTAGA
>CAZOFK010000026.1:5307-9039 GCA_964579185.1 Microcaldota archaeon | reverse complement strand
CTATTACTACGCCTTTGCCGTTTCGCTGTCTGCCTCAGTCATATTGCTGTACATGGGTCGGGGCTTCAGGAAATGATTATTACAGGAAGGCAAGAAGACCGCATGCCACTACAGCCACGACACTGCCCCAGAAGGCCAGCTTTCCAAATCCCCTCAACGAATGCCCCTTCATAAGCCTCCTGTTCTGTGCCAACAGCCCCATTATGACAACAGGGCCGACCAGTACGAACACGAGCACAACCATAAGGGTCAGGACAAGTGATATAAGGTTGCCGAAAAACAGCGGTATAATGGCCGCAGGCAGCGTCTCAAGCACATATATCTTAAACCACATGTCTCCTTTTATCCCAAGCGATTCGACTACGCCCCAGGCGCTCGCCATTGAAATAACTACAAGCGCAAGGAAACCTGCAGCAACAAGGCCCAATGCGAAAATCACCGGCGCATAGGGCCCGCCGAGGCCGAGTATTGCACTGTAAAGGGCATGGGCATCTCCTATTTTAAGCGATGCAGAAAGCCCAGCGCTTACTATAATTATGGCAACCATTATTATCTCGCTGAACACAGCGCCGATAAGCGTTTCTATCTTTGTTGCACTTACAGAATGAAATTCCTTCTTGGCCGTTGCTGAAGTCTGATAGAAAAGCATGAACGGCATTATCACAGCCCCTACATTTGCAGCTATAAGGAAGAGGAAGCCACTGTTATGCCACTCCGGAATGAGGGAGTACCCCGGTACAGCCTTTCCCATGAAAAAGAGGTACGAAAGAAGCATCACAACAGATAGTAGGAGCAGATACCTCTCCGCAGCTGCATATTTTTTCTTAAATACAAGCAGTATGTGCGCCACATATATTACAGGCAGAGATACAATCGGAGGTATGCCTATTATAGTAAAGCCCACAGCAATTGCAGCATATTCTGCCACATAACTCAGAAAGTCAGTTATAGCCATGGGAAAGCTCAATATGATGGAAAGTCTCCTTGAAAAGTTTTCCCTTACTAATTCTCCTAGGCCCTTCCTTGTCACAGAGCCTACTCTTCCCGCAACCTCACTTATGAAGTAGAGGGGTACGATAAGCGCCAAAAGTATGAGGATGAACTCGTACTTGAAAGAAGCGCCTGCCTGCATCGCAGTGATGATGCTTGCAGCATCAACATCCGCCATCATCACAAGCCATGCAGGGCCGAATACCTTCTTAATCTCAGACAGATTAAACATCTCATCTTCTAAGGGCATTTGTTATCCACAAGCAACACATAGTCCTTCGCATCATGCAACATGTTAGGTTTCCTAGCCCGCATGTATTATCCGCGCGCAAGATATAAAACTGCTAAGTATGCGCTGCCTTCTAGCGCAGCAGATTTTTTACCCAACCGAGACCGTCATCATCATTTCTTTCCGCGCGCCAAACATCCTTAATATACGCCGAAAATCTATTCTCTTTAGATATGTCGGTATATCCTTTAAAATCACGCAGCGGAAAATCCACCCTATTTTCATATTTTAGGGTTTCTTTCCTGCTTAAAAATTCAATGAATTCCTTTGCCGTCTCGGTTCTCCTAGTGGATGAATTATCCAGAAACAAGAGCCTCTCAGCCCCACTTTCCTTAGCTCTCACAACAAGGTCATCAAAAATGCTACTGAATACTTCACGGTCTCTCAATGCTGCTATCCCTTCAACCGAATTGACAAGGAGCACATCATTATACCTCAAAGCCACTGCCACTCCAATGACACCCCCATCGATTCCATACCTCACAAACATTGTCCTCTTATCCTTAACATAGGTTATGGCGCTGCCGCTTTCAACTCCATAAGGAAGGAATATGCATGCTTTCATCATCCTGCTGTCAAAGTCAAGGGGATTTGTGCTTATTACCGAAGTTAGTGTCTTCTCCCCAGTCTTTCCCTTACCTTCAGCAATAATATTCAGGAGTTCTTCAATTTTACTGTTCTTAGAAAATACCTTCTGCATATACCCATATGCATCCTCAAGTCCTCCATCCCTCATGATATTCGAAAGCTTAGTCCTTGCGTCTTTCCACTTTCCCGCATTGAACTCATCCAACGCTCTGCTTAAGATCTTATCTTCACCAAGTTCTTCAATAAAAGCGTGTGCCGCAGTGCCACTGCCAGCCTTACCCAAGAGCATATCCATTATGTAGTGCATGCGTTCGCTTCTGCTGTATCTGACATGCGCTAAACCGCCATTAATCTTATAGGTTTTTGGATCCTTTTCATAAGAGTTATTTACTACAGAGATTATTTCTCCTCTCATATGTAAAGGCAATGAAAATATCATGCGCGCCTGATTCATATTAAGTACCTTGGTTATCCCATATTCCCTACCAAGGTAATCATTGGTTATCTCACTATAAATGAGTATATTCGATTTATTTGGTCTTTGTATCTTTTTTCCGGAGAGGTAATATACCATAACAGCGTCTAGCGATTCGCGGTCCTTTACCAGGTCTCTGATATCCGAAGAGCCTTCTATGAGCTTCTTCATATGGTCTGGATGCTCCCTCAAAAAGAAAGATCCATTTACCCTTTCGCATAGCCGCGTAAGCTGGATAATCCCATCGTTATCAATGTTAGAGACAATCCCGAGAAAGAGTTGCCTGTTTGCATCGCTATTCAGGTTGGATATGACTTCAAGCGTCTTTTTGTCAGTCAATGCAGCTATCTCGCTGCCTCTGGCTATATTCCTAAAGTAATCCCACGCATTTACGCCTAGCATGCTTGCTGTAGAGGCAACCTCTGCAGTTGTAACCCGCGAATCGGTAAGCGCCTTAGCGCCTCCTGTAGACTCAAACACGTCTAGATAATATTCCGCGCTCTGCCCGAGGTTCTTTATAAATCGCATAATCCTTTCATTCGTAAGCACCCCGATGTATTCGTGTTGTCCTAAAGCCTTGAGATAATATTTGGCACCTTTCCCTATATCCAATGCGAATTCCATAATTCCCGAATCCGTAAGAATGCCTATCTCACATGTCTGCACTATGGCCGTTAAATACTCCTTGGCAATACCCGGTGCCATACCAACAAACCCAATCACATTTTTGCTGGTAAGGGCTTCTATATCTCCTGTCTTCCCTATGGCCTCAAAGTACGTAGCAGCATTTTTTCCCAGGCTTCTACTAAAGTTTGCTATCTCATTGGTCATAATCCCCGGGTCTGTAAGGGCCTTCACATTGCCTGTCTTCCCTATAGCCCAAAAATAATCCTCATAGGATTCACAGAGTAACTTAACAAAATCTTTGGTCCCGGCACTCATAACTGTAGAATCGGTAAGCGCCCTAACATTCTCTGTGAGTTTGATTTTGTTCAGGTATCCTAAAGCATTACTTCCTAGGCTGAAGGTAAACTTCATAAATTCAGGACTGGTCAGCGCCTCAATACTCTGTGTTATGCCTACTGCCCAAAGATACTCCAAAGCAGCAGCCTCGTTGATCCTCTCCAAAAAACCAGTCAGGTCCTTAAGCCTCTCAGTTTTATATGCATAATCCTCCCTAGAGTCTCTGAAGTGCCTTGCTAGCTCCTTTCCACCATAGTGCATGCCATACCTGCTTTCGAATGTTTCCATCTTCTTTTCGAAAAGTAGCTTTGCTTTCTCTCCCACGGCATCATAGTGCCGGGGCGCTTCTCTAAACATATAAGCACCATAATGTACTCTATAATGGTCTATTTTCACCTTAATAACGCTTTCTGTATGGTAAGCTAAG
>CAZOFK010000026.1:0-5207 GCA_964579185.1 Microcaldota archaeon | reverse complement strand
TGGTAAGCTAAGCCATTCTGATTGTCTGCAGTGCCCTTGAAAAAGAGCCATCAAATGGCAGTTCCATGGCAAGAGCGGCATAAGGCGCAGATACAGGGGCATTCTTATCTTATTCGCGCAAAGGCATCGCAAGGCGCTTTACTAAAACACCAACAATATCTGTATTCTCTCTTAGTAGAGCTATATTGTTAGATTCTCCGCATAACTTTGCAAGAGTGCCTATCCCTAAAGCATCCATATTCGAAGCATGCTTAAGGAAGCCCTCTTGGCTTATTGGATCAAGACCTGAGATAATCGTTCTGACACTCTTATCGGCAAGCACACCAACTGCATTGCTGCGCCCTATTGCCAAAAAATAAGTAGTTGAATTCTTTCCGAGACCTTTTATGAAATCGGCAAGAGCATGCGAAGTCAGCCTCGGGTCTGTCAAGGCCTTAGCATTACCCGTAAGTCTGATCGCCCATAGATAACCATGCGTATGCTCATCCAAGGCTTCTATGAACCTGATAGTCCTTTCATCCGCTAGTGCTTCTGCGTTACGGGTGCGTTCCACTGCCCAGAAGTATTCTTCAGTATCTCCATTAAGCGAGAGTGCCAGCTTCATAACCCTCTCGCTAACCAATACATCAATACTATTTGTGTTTATGATGGCTCCCAGGTATCTTCCGGCTGCGCTGCCAAGGCTTTCGATAAATTTTAAAGTCTTTATATCAGTAAGCGCCATTATATTCTCTGTTTTAACGAATGTCAGAAAATATCCTTCGATTGTTGTTTTATCGAGCTTGTTCAGGGTTTCCATGGTCTTTTCGATGCGATCTAGCTTCTCACCCCATGTCGTATCTGCCTTTGCAAGAACCAAGGTCATCAGTGCCGCGCTGCCAAGTTCCTTGTATTTATCTATAAAGTCTGCAGACCTTTCCTTAAATAACGTCCTTTCTCTCTCTTCGCTGCTTCTCATGCTAATGTTCTTGAACATATACCATACCTCCAACATCTGCGCAACTTGTCCTTCTGATAAATCATAAACATAAAGGGCCAATCTATTGCATTCTAAGCATACAATATAAGACATATTACTGTGCAACAACATATAAATTGATTTGCCACAATCTTCATATATGCATATTAAATACGGCATAGCACTTGTTATCATATTACTGGTAGCGGTCTTCGCCATATACAATATCTTTTTGGGCACAGGTTTATCTAAAAACCAGTCCATGCCGCATGCCCTAAACGTGTCGCAAAACTTTAGTACTACAGCGTATGGTCAAAGCAGCTTCACACAGCAATTCTGCCTCAACGCCGCTTACAACATTACAGCAATGGATATTGCCATAAGTAACAGCATAAAATGCTTTAGGACAGACATAACGATGGGTGTCGGAGAGCAGGACTTCATCTCTAATACTACAAGGCTAGGGGCGGTATATCTCGGCATACTGGACTATGACACAGTGGGAGCACAGCCCTCCAGATACGGTTGCGTTTCGGGATGCAACTGGACTCTTAACACATGGAATGCAAGCATAAGCTATGCATTATCCAAGTATCCGGAAGTGCACGAATGGGAAATATACAATGAGCCTCTGATATCTATGTTTGCAAGCGGCTACGAGGATGGTAATGCAACGCACTACTTCAACATGATAAAGAGTGCATACCTACTAATCAAGCACAGCAATCCAAACGCAACTGTCGTGTGCTTCGGCGGTGCTGAACTATATCCAATAAGCACAGTCTCTGCAGAGTATGCATTTTATAGGCAGGTTTGGGCAGAAGGGGCATCGAAGTACTGCGATGCCATCTCATTACACGTTTACAGCCTGCCTTTTTACAGCCTCAGTCAAGATGCCTATGGTAACGCTACTCTGGGGCAGGTGTACAATTATACCTTAAATTTATATGAGAACCTTACAGGCAAGCCCGTCTGGATAACAGAAACAGGGATACCATCAAACAACTGGATACCTGCCGTAAACCTGTCAGAAGCAAAACAGTCTGAGTTCCTCACAGAGGACCTCAGCTTCTTCGCATCATACGGTTTTGTTAAGCGCATATACTGGTTCCATCTTGTCGGAGGCGCAGGAGGCCCTGACTACGGCCTTCTCAACGAAACGACCCTCGCGCAGAAACCTGCATGGTATGCCTTTCTGCACTTCGTAGATAATTCAATAAGCAATCCTTAGCAGATTCAGCGCCCTAACTTATGGGCTACCTGTTGATATTCCTGAATATACTGTCTAGCTCGCTCTTCGACGCTGTGGCCCATGCGGCAGAGCCCCCTGCATAAATCTCATACTGCTCAGCCTTAAGTCCTTTTATCGTGGCATCTGCCATTTCTGCAGAAGAAATACTCCACTCGCTCCTCTCCATCTCCTTACCCTTAAGTTCAGTATCATACACTGTAGGTGGTATAACCTCAAACACTTTGATAGGTATGTCTTTAAGTTGCTGCCTAAGCGAAAGGCTGAACGAATGCATCGCCGCCTTCGTTGCACAGTAAATAGGGAATCTTGCCATAGGCACAAGTCCAAGACCCGATGATACATTAATTATGGTAGCCTTATTCTTCATCAAGAGCGGCATGAAGCGTGCAGTAAGGTAAATCGGCGCCTTCAGGTTGGTTTCGATTTCATCTTCTACAAGCAGGCCATCAATTCCATTTCTGAGATCTATCTGCATCTGTATCCCTGCATTGTTCACCAATACATTGAGGTTATCGAACCCAGAGCTTACGGCCTCAAACAAACGTGCACGCTCCTCTTCTTTTGAGATGTCACATCTTATAACTTCTACTGTGCCAAGCTCCTTAGCCGCAGTCTCGAGCTTCTCCTTTCTCCTACCGCAGATAATTACCTTATTTTCAAGCTCCACAAATCTCTTTGCCAGCGCAAAGCCTATGCCCGTTGCCCCTCCAGTAATCAAAACTGTATTACCTTTAGTCTTCATAGCAGCACTTAATCCTATCTGTTTTGGCTTCAACCCTTCTGTATACCCACTATTCTAATTGTAAAGTCCAGAGTTTTTCCGGCCAGCGGGGGATTGAAATCTACAGTGGCATCCGTAGTGTTTACCGAAGTAACCCTCCCCTGCACCACACCGCTTGAAGAATTGCTGGTGACAATACTTCCCACCTTAACTGTCTGATTCCCAAATATGCTCAACGGCACATGCATTATAAGCGATGGATTCACCTGCCCGTAAGCCTCGCTAGGCTGCAGCGTAATGTTCTTGGTTTCATTAAGCTTCATACCTATCACTGCCTGATCGAATCCACTTATAATTTGATTAGATCCAACTACAAATGTTAATGGCTGCCCTCCAACATTCGAATTAAACTGTGTGCCGTTGGCAAAGGCACCAGTATAATACACTTCTACGGTATCCCCATTCACAACCGTAGGCACGGTCGCAGAGCCTATCAACACATAGGCGAGTATTACAACAACCACTACGGCTGCAATTACAGCATATATCCACTTTGGCATGGACAGAGTCACAAAATCACCAATATAACCAATTCTTCATCAAAGAATGCGCTAAATTCCTCCAAGCACATCTTTAGAAGCATTATTACGCATGTATAAGCAGCAACAACCACACTTTTTATATAGTTTTATCAATGATAAGGGCGAGAAGACATATATATCTGCCCCTACAACCTGCATGTGCTTCTCTCCCAGAATACGGTTGATGAGTATCATCAAACAGGCATTTCTGGCTCCTGTTCACTAAGACACCGTTCCTGTGGATTATGTTTATCTTTGTCCCAAATGAACCATAGAAATGTGCCAGCTCTGCAGCGATGTAACCTCCACATATTATGGTCTGGATTTCACAATGTCTTGTATATAAGGCATTATGAGAGAGGAATTCACAGCCTCGGCCTTCTTTTCTTCGGTTACTTGCTGTTGTTCTTCTGGCGTAGCTACACCATCAGCACAGTATCAGTTAAATTTTATATAGGTTGGGAGTTTGTAGTTTAATTTGAAATCTAGCAGGAGTATTGTAAGGTGTTTAAGTCTACATACGTCTTGATAGGGACGTTTCCATTGGATGATTGCTTCGGCCTTTCAAGTTTTCACTTCCTTTTCTTATACATATCTGCTATCTTCTGAACTCTTTCATCGTGACTATTCAAACGTTTAGCTTCCTAGCTAGATAAATCCCAAGAGCCAAAGCAGCTAATAGGATTACAACTATCGTCGGCGTTTCTTGCCGTGTATCTGTCCTAGGCAGATTCAAAGGAACAGCACTTACGTTCGCTGCGGCATTTATGCTGGCTTTCATAGCTGTTGCATTCTCCCCCATCGTGAGATGCGATTCTGTCCCTGTAGTTGCAGTGTAAATTCCTAGGCCAATAATTACAAGCATAACAAGTACGCCTAGAAACACTGCAACCTTCCTTTTCTCCCAGGAGAGATAAGGGCCTCTGTCTATAAACGGGACTATTGCAAGCACGACGAAGAACAATGTGAGCGACCCCAACATTCCGGGAATGCCAAAGAAGTCCTCCACAGCGTAGACTGGATAAAACATCCATAGCGGTTTTGTCACCTCAACTCCAGCCACGCCCTGACTTCCGAGAGGCGCAGGTGAGGCCAGCGCCAATGTGCCAGACAGAACGAAGAAGATAAGGCCAAACCCGCAGAGTCTGCGCAGGTGCGAGAGAAAGTTTGAACTTCCTTTACCTGCTGTGACAGCTGTCTTCGCTTCCCTAGATGGATAAGGAGAAATTCCAGTCTTCTTTATAAGTAAGATATGCGCTACAAGGAATACAAGGAATAGGGCCGGGAGGATCACGATGTGCAAAGCATAAAGCGCGGAGAGGATTGATACGCCAAAGAAAGATGTCGAGATGTGTATGCCTAGCAATCCACCCATTTTCTGCAAGTGACCGAAAGCTTCCACACCCTCCTGATCCCATTTCAGAACAGTTCCTATGAAGATAAGCGAAAAGGTTACAGCAAGAAGACCAACACCTGTGAGCCATGTGAGCCGTCTTGGGCGCTTGTAGCTGCCAGAAAAGAATACACGGGCAATATGTAGCGCAATCGCGAGAAACAGTAGATTCGCAGCCCAGTAGTGTATACTCCTTACAAAATCGCCAAAAGGCACAACTGTAATGATGTTTACCACACTCTGATGTGCCATTGATGCCACAGGCACATAAAACAGAGCAAGATACATGCCGCTAATCGCCA
>CAZOFK010000025.1:3228-9134 GCA_964579185.1 Microcaldota archaeon | reverse complement strand
GCGTTGCATTAAGGCTCAATGCAGGTTCCGGAAAAGGGGAGATGGATTACAAGACAGCGGTATATGCCAGCATGGTGTCAGTTCTCCCTAAGCTTCATTAGATCGGGTGCATTCTTCCCCGCTCTGGGAGTCACTATAACCTGCACCTTTTTAGAGTTGTTCCTCTGCACCTTTGCGATGTCCTCCTTTGTGAGTTCTATCTGCGGTATTACGGTCTTAAATTCCTTGCCATCAGAAGACGTGGTGGTTCCAGTTACTGCTACCTCTCTCTCCGCCAGCTTACTCGCTACCCCATCCAGTATCCTTAGCTCAGCTTCAAGCAGTCCACTCTCATTCCTGTAGCCCAGATTTAGCGCATACTGCCGTACTATCATTTGAAGAAGTAGATCTGGCCTTTTCTCATCAAGTGCTTTTTTCACGAATGCATCATCAGTGTTTAGGAGTATTGTGTTGCCTCTCCCAAGCGTTGGCACTGCTTTCTCATAGGAAGAAAACTTCTTAACTTCATTCAGAGAGGTCGTTTTGAGTACAATCCCCTCTGCCGAGATTTTTTCATCGTAGCTTATGCGTTGGTTAAGCAGGCGCCCCGGCATGCGCCTAATTGCCTTTGCTATGTTTGTCATGGCATTATCATCTGTAGAATTCTTCACTCTATACCTTTCCATCATCGTCTCCTGCTTTGTCGCTTCCTTTTTGCTTCTGGCTTCTTCTTTGAGCTTGTCCTGCGCCCCTACCCACTCAGATACGCGGCCATACGCGTTGCTTGGTGCCTCCAAGATTTCCTTCCTCATCGTAGTCCATCTCTTCTCCCTTTCTATAAGTTTTTCCTCCTTCTTTATCGCATTAACCTCTCGTTTCTCTTTCATGCATCCCTCCCTTGCCTGAATCTTTTCTTCCTTCTCGCTGCTATATGTTGCAATATACTCTTTTTTGTCATGCATCCAAGCAACGATCAGAATCTTCGCCACTTCAAAAAGGGTAAGATCAGAAGGTCCCCTTTTGTATGCTTTTGCGGCTTTGCCGCCTCTACCAAGGAGCGACATCATACCTCTGTGGATCGAGGAAAGCATAGCTTTTATGCTATCATCTTCCTCTTTCGTAGTCCTGTCTGCGTTGAGTTGTCGATCTATCTGCTCCCTAAGCGCTGCGATCTCCGCTTCTTCCGGTTTTTCTTTATTTTTTTCCGCAATAGCTTCAGCCTTCTTCTTGAGCCTTTCATACCTGGCATCTAGCCTATGCTTTACTTTGCTGTACAACAGCTCTATCCCCCTAGCTACTACCAGTATGCCTGCCACCGGTGCCAATGCTATTACCTCTGCGACTGCCACACCCCCCCTCGCAATCCTTATAGCAAGCGCCTTTGCCCGCCTCTCTGTCCGTTGCGCAAGTGACCTTGCCTGCATTAGTGCCTGCTTCCTAATATTTGCCCTCAGCTCCTTTCCTTTTTCTATCGAAACCATCAAAGCAATGTATTTTTTTAGAACGTGCAGTACGCCAGAAGAGTCTTCGCTTTCCGTTTCCTCATTCTTTCTGCTCCTTTTCCTCATTTTCATGGAGTATACATTTGGAATTATTTTCGCTATTTCAAGCGCATTGCTTATGTGCTCATCATCTATCTCGAGCAGATGGTATCCCTTCTTTCTTGCATTCGCTAGTCTATTTTCGCTGGCAGAGCTTTGGTACCACGCTACATCCTTCATTATGCTCCACGCCGCCAGCGTCCTTCCCTCAATCTCTATGCTGCCTACTGCCCTCCTTACTAGTGCTCTGCTTTCGCGAGTTTCCTTTGGGCTGTGTTTCGCCAACCATATTGCTGCCCTTGCGATCTCCTCGGGGCTGCCTTTGGCCTTTTCATACGCGGTTTCAGGGAGATATTTTCTGAATCCCTCAAAAAGGAAGGTATAGTATACCTCATCAAAATCGAGGAGTAGGCGATCTCTGTTAAGTGGCATTATGCTCACATGCTCTCCTTTGTAGATGCCGTCTTTGAAATTTATTATACCCCCCAAGCCACCGTAAGTGCTGTTTCTTACAACCGTTATCCCTTTCTCAGCAACAATGAACTCGCCCATGCCCGGTATCATTTGAATGTCGTAGTAGTATTTTGGCATCCGCCTGCCGTTTATCGCCGTATTGAAAAATCTGCCTGAGGAGCGTGTTGTGGGCTTCTCTATAGCGTGCTCCGGGCGCACCTCTTCTCCATTGACCTCTATTTCCGTTCCATTCTCCAGCACTAGGTTCTTCATGTAGCGGCCAATATTTTTCGCCTCTAAGTCAGCTCTCTCTTTGGACCAACTTGCTTCTTCTGAGAAATTAATTACGATAGTTGTTCCATTCTCAGTGGTTGGACCCGCATCTTCAACAGTATAGTGCGGCAGCGAATCCCATTTTATGTATGTTGCCCTTTTGCCGTAGTTCGTGATTATCTCGATGTTGCCCCTGTACACTACATTGCCCTCCCTGTCTTCATGTATAATTGGCATCCAGAAGCTTAGCCTTCCTACTCCGAATGCGCCCTTCTTGTCGGCTTCCTTGAACTTCTCTCCAACTTTCTTGAACTGTTCTATCATGAATCTTCTTGACATCCCTGTGCCATCATCGCTGATGGTTATCTTATTCTCTCTGACATATATGTCGAACTTTTTGGCACCACTGTCACTGGCGTTTTGGAAGGCCTCACGAAGGAAAGCGTACTTGCTGGAATAGAGCTCCTTCGCCCTCTCATACAAACCCCTCTCAGCTATCTTGAGTGAAATAGTAGTTCCCTCATTCGCTCTGTTTCCGCTGCCATTATTTTCATAGCTCATCGTATCATCCCATTACTTACTGCCCCTGTGCAAAAGCCCAAGGCGTTTCCGCCTTTCTTTTTCGTCTTCAGCATCAGAATCACTGCGTATCACTACGTCCACGCTCGTACCAGGCGCTATTCCGCTGCTTTCATCAAGCTCCGTTTGAGGGATTAGCATCTTGCCATCGCTGCTTCTCCTAATTTCTGAAGTGTAAGCGGTTTGCAGGTCCAGAAGCATCTTATTGAACTTTATTAGTACCCAGTTGAAGCGTTCTTCTGCCGTTTCGCCCTTGCCCAAAGGCGCATTCTGCGATGTTTGTCCAGCGACCACAGCTTGCATTATTCCCCGCAGTAGCGTTGGAAGTGGTCCTATAGTCCTGACTGATACGTCCTCAATTCCTTCCCGATCAGTTGTACCACCATGGCTGACAAGCACGAATACCACCTCTGGTACGAGCAGGTCCATCCTGCGCGTGTCAAGACACATTCTCACAAAATCGTTGTTCACGTTTATCGCTATTGCATTGCCATTTTTTTTCTTTATGGCGAATACCTTCACATCTGAATTGGCATGCTCTGCCAAATACAAGGAGATGCCACCCTGATTTATGCCAGGGCCCAGCATAGTTACATAGCCTGGCAGCTCACTCGGATCTATCTCTATCCTCTTTCCTTCCTCTGCTCTCTCTGCTTCCTCTCTTTCTAAATCTCCTATCCAGCTATCGAGGTTTCCAATCGCCTTCTTTGCTATAGTCTCTACGTAAGTCATATAGCCCGCTAGTGCTTCTAGCCCATGCTTCTCTGTAGGAGACTGTGCCGTTCTAACCTTGAACTTGCTCCTTATCTCTTTCTTTCTCTCTTCTACGGACTTTATCCCTGCCGCTTCGAGTGCAGCAGCGAGTCTTACATCACCATTTGCATCTATTATAGTGTAGCCTACGCCCTGCGCCTCCGCAGTGAACCTATCCGACTTCATAGTCCACACAACCATGCTGCCCTTTGCCAGTTCTGCAAGCCTTTGACCGTTTAAGAGTATGAGTTTGTTGAATTCTGTCGCAAGTTGCAAATCCACATTAAGCAAGTGAATAAAGTAGAAAATATCCAAGATTTCTGAGCGATGCGCCATCAGTCCGGCCTCTTCCATCCCGCTGTAATAAGGCAGCACAGCATCACGGTAGAACGTTAAGACTACCGAATCTTTGTAGAGTAGTATATCTTCTCTACCCAGTGGCAGTATACTCTTTTCATGATTGGCAGAAGCGCCATTCCCAAAATCAATGATTCCACCATGCGGTATTGCCAGCATCCCTTCTTTGTACCCTCTCCCATGCGCAGGCAGAGAAGCATTCACCCTTATTATCTCTGTCGCTTTTATACCCTTCTCAGCAACTATGATTTTCTGTAATTCTGGAGTGTAACTGCAGCGATATGTGTGTTTTTCTATAGCTAGTGTTGTGGTGTTTATGAAGTCCGTGCTCGATTTTGTTTCGAAGACGACATTTTGGGCGCGGTCTACGGAATAGTTATTTACTTTTATCTGCAGGCTTGTGCTCACTATGTTTTTTGAAAGGTAGCGTATAGCCTCGCTCTGCGCAAGCATGGGTCCGAACAGGCGCGCAGAATCGTATACTATTCGTACCTCTGTGCCCTTCGGGATTTTTGGCTCGCTTTTTGCAATCTCGTAATTGGCGAGGTTTTTCCATACAATATTTGTCTGCTCATCCCCATTGCACGTGTATATCTCTACATGTCCGTTGTATACCACGGCACCCTTCTTCTCCTCTGCTATTAAGGACCAAAAACTAAGTCTTCCTATGCCATACTGTCCTATGTTTCCTTCGTTGTCTTTGAATCTCTTTCCTATGTTGTTGAACTCGTTCTTCATGAAATCGTAGGACATCCCCGAACCATTGTCTTTGATTATTATCATTTGCTTTGAAATGTCGACGCTGAACTCTGTGGCCTTGCTGTCGCTCGCGTTCTGGAATGCCTCCCGTAGGAACGAAATTCTTTCAGAGTAGAGTTGCTTTGCTGATTGCAGCAATCCTCTTTCTGTAAGCTCCATCATCACTTCTACGGGCTTCTGCAGCTGCTGCGGTTGAAGTACACCAGCAGGCTGGTTCTGGGATACGTCTGGATTCTGATTTTGATCTTTGCCATTCAGCACCTTTTCGGTCATTTTGCATCACTCATTGTTCTATTTGCATGAAGACATCTTTTCCAGAGAGCATGCATAGGAGCACGCCGACAGAAGAATTCAGAAGCACGCCAGGCTCCGTTTCTGCAACATACAATCCAGCATCGGTTTTCTTCAGCTTCGCGTCTATGATTCCGATTGCCTTCTTTGCCTCGCCTTCTCTGCGATGCGCCATCAGCGCAATCCCGTAAAATGCATACGAAGTGGCAGGGTAAGCGCCAGCGCCGTAATCTAACTGCACTTTTATTCCATTTTTCATGTTGCCACCGAGCCATAGAGTCTCCTGTATATCTCCCAACAGCTCGTTTATCTTCTCGTAGTTTTTCTGCTCGGTCGTAAGCGCGTCCCTATTCCATATCCCTGCATTTTCTTTTTGCAATGTGCTCTTTATGGCATTGAATGCGTCCTCTTTCCTTCTTACGCTGCGTAGCATCAAGGAATAAGTGGACATGTCAAGATAGGAATACTTTATATGCTCGATCTTTGTTTCGAGCGCAAGCGCCAGGTCTCTTGCCACATCTTCTCTTCCTACGCCCTTGGCAAAAATAGCTATCATACTATTTTCAGCAAGTACGTTTTCCTCGATGTTCTTGGGCTCGAGATACAATCCTTGGAATGGGTCTTTGTATGTGTTCTTAAATAACGCAGCAAAGAGCACGTCTGCCTTTTTTCCATACTGCTTTTTCAGTTCTGTTTCAGCGTCTTCTATGCCAAGCTCCTTCTTTATACTGTCCCAATCTCTCCTCCCTATGCCCATGATGCGCTCTGGCATTATATCACTTTCTCTTTCCCCTTTCCAGTTGGTGCCGGTATTCCGCCTAGAGGCTGAGAACTATCTGTGGGTGCAGTCTTTACTCTCTTGTGGTACTGGTTTCTCGCCACGCTTAGCGTTACATTGGCGATATCCTTTGGGTCGTTGAC
>CAZOFK010000025.1:0-3128 GCA_964579185.1 Microcaldota archaeon | reverse complement strand
TGTGCCCAAGCCTTCATAATCTGTAAACGCCATTTTCTTGATATCATCAAATTCAGTGTATTTCTTCCACCCTGAAAACCGCGTTGTGGTACTAAAAAGTATGAGACCGTAGTTGAGGTATGCTGCTTTTCTTATTGATTCAAGATAATTCATCGTGGCGTAAAGAGCTCTCAGCGCCATGTCGTAATTGCTTCCATCAAGCGGCTTTCCACTCCATCCCATGCTGCCTGATACATCTACGATGAAAAGCACATCCTTCATCTGACCTGTAAAAATTGGCTCGAGAGGTTGATCCGTGCTAATGAGTACTTCTTTTCTTGAAAATACCGGTTCATCCAGTTCCTTCCCCTCGAAAATCGTCTTGCCCCACACTATCCCTCTGGGCTTCTCATTTTCTTCTAGACGCCTTACCCCGCTTACTAGTGTCATCTTCTGGGCAATCTGTTCTCGCTCATCCTTCTTGAATTCAACTACTATCTTCCCAGCTTCCTTTTTGTATATTTCGTCTAATACTTCATAAGCCGTAGCGAAAAGCGGGGGCTTACCTCTGTCAAGGGCAGACCTTATCATCTCTCTTTTGATTTCGTCAGACTCTTCTCCAGGCCCTTTCCCTGAATTCTTCTTGTTTATTTTTTTGCATCCGCATTTGTTACCATCTGAAAGAAAAGGTGCAATTACTTCTGCATATCTGATGCTAGCCGCCTCCCAGTCTGATGGATTCTGCATGCGATCCAATGCAAATTTCCTTTCCTTCTGGGAAAGGCCTTCTGAGAATGCTTTCTCAGCGAGTTGCTTTCCAATAAATGCCCCAAGCAATTCTTTCGAATACTTCTTTGTATCTTCATAGTTCTCTAGTTGTGATTCGGCCAGCGCTCTCTCTGTATTGTTGCGTCCAGTAAACTTCAGCTGGGCGTCTATAAAAAGTTCCGTAATAATATTGCGGCCAAATGATTGAGCATTCATTAGTCCTATTGCATCTGTTGCAACCACTCCAGACATAAATCTGCCGTCATTCATGAAAGAAGCATTAACTATCGTATCAGTTATCATATTGGCTACGTCCGGAGTATTTTTGATTATTTTCTCTCTTGGAAAACCAGCGAGAGCAAGCCCAAGACTCACCCCCTCAAAAATGTATGCACCAAACTGTGCATTTATGGGTGCCTTCTCCCAGTGGCCCTTCTCGTGCTTCAGTAGGTAGTAAAGTACATTTTCAGTGATGTTATTCGCATCAAGATTGTATTTCTCTGCGGCCAGATTGAGTTTTCTTTCAATCCTTTCGTCAATATCCAAATTTATAATCCACGTGTTGATATCTATCGATGCCATTGCAGTGCCTTCCATGGTTTTGCTTATGTTCAATACTAGATTGTAGTTCACGTCCCAACCCTCTCTTTCTAGGATGTTCCTTACAATCTCTTCGATGACTTTTTTCTCCATTTTATCATTGCTTTGCCGGTCAGCTAATCTTTAATGGATCTTTTTTTCCACCTGTGGCTACTCTTAGGGCTCCAGAGACGTCTGCGTTTGTTGCTCTGCCTACAATCCACGGATCCTTCAATATGGCCTTCACAAGCTGCGCCGACTCATCATGAGTCAATACGCCTCCGCTGGCATATTTGCTCAGAAGTTCTGCGTTTTCCCTTATGCCGCTGATCCATCTTTCGTAAATTTCATGTAGCATAACCTCTCCTGCATAGCTTGTGCTTTCACTGGCATATTTAGAGACCCATTCCTTGTTTATGTCCAGCTTATGAGTTAGCACAAATGGCGCCACATAAAAAAGATCCTTTATTGTGGCTGTATCCTCACTCTCAGGATTTCTGAATTTTCTATATGCAGCAAATGCCTTCGTCATCATTTCCAGGTTCTTCTTCGTTCTGTTTGAAGGCGCGTACACATTGCCGCATATGGATTTGCTTGTGGCGCTGGCATGGCAGCCTGTGCACGTATCCTGCGGCGAGAAATTCTCTATCCTGGCCTTTGTACCCTCTGGCGAAACGTAGCAGTTGTTCAGGTTTCCCAAGTAGATCAGGAAGGCTTCTAACGTCTGGCTAAGTTTTACGTCCTTTATCTTGTCATGAAGATTGAAGAGCAGCTCCCTTGCTTCTGCTGCCGTTCCAATGTCTGAATGGTTTGGCATATACCTGTTTCCTTCCAAGAACATCGCGCTATCTTCAGAACTCATGCTGTATAAATCAAGGTCCACAATAACAGGAAATCTGTCAAGGGAAGCGCGATCCATCGAAAATGTACCTGTGTAGTCCGGACCTATATTGGCTGTTGCGATCTTTATCTGATAAGTTTCAAACCCGTCCAAATTTCCCGCACTACTTTGCTGCGTCTTCGCTTGCTTAATTTTTATTCCTGGAAATTCGGTTCTGTTGCCCTCGAGTATTACGGTACCATTCTCAAAATAATTCTGAAGGAAGTTTAGCGATACTGCAGGCGCCCTGTCTATCTCGTCTATAAGCACTGCAGGCTTTGTCAGAGCAGGGCCTGGTATCACCGCCTCACTCAGCATGCCCCCGCTTTTTATTTTACCAAAATTTATGTCCCGTATTGTATCAGGACCGAGCGTTGGGTCCACCTGTATCGTTGCAAAATCCTCGCCAAATATGCTGCCAAGGAATCCTTTGACAAATGAGGTCTTTCCTGTTCCAGTATCACTTATTATAAGTGTATTTTGGCCCGCAGCAGCAACAAGAATAAAGAATCTCTTTATATCGATATCGAAGGCTTTTTCGGATTTTTTCCCATCATTGTCACGGAATATGTCAAATAGATCTATCTTCGCCCTGATCTCCATGTCGCTGTTATTGCCAGGCTTCAGGTTCGGGTCGTATCTTATGAATGGCGTCGAAAGAAAGTATCCATTCATTCCTTTTTCAACTATCTCAGTGAGACGTTCAAATTCTTCATATGCCGTAAAATCACTTGTTTTTTGTATATTTTTCCCACTATTTAAACATTACTTAGAATTTTGTCAAAAGGTTAGGCACCAGTTTTATAGCAATCCAATAAAATAATTGGGCATTCCCTTGAAAGTTTTATGCACAGAGGAAAAGCCAGCAAGGCATAATAATATTTCTTCCATAATGAATGTGTGATATAATGGAAGCTATAAT
>CAZOFK010000024.1:0-9552 GCA_964579185.1 Microcaldota archaeon | reverse complement strand
TTAGCATATTACCTGGCAACCTTTCTAGCAGGAGCAGTCTGCATGCTGTTTCTTGGAGCCGTTTCTCCGGTTGTACCCTTCTGTGGCATTGTGCTTGGCATTATACTGCGGAGATTGCTTTTTGCCACAGACTCTGCAGCAGTCACTTTGGTTACGGTATTCAGCTCTATCTTTGATATTGCTGCCTTAAGCTGTGTGTTGGATATGTTAGTGTTATAAAGCGCATTCAGCTGCGATATTGTGTCAGAGATTATGGTGTGGACCTTGCTTTTCACATCGCTGAATATCTTCTCTGCTTCGGCTGCATCTGCAGCAGAGGCTTTGGTCTGCTTTGCAACGTTTGTTGTATGTTTGGGTATCAGCGCGCCTGTGCCTTTTCGTGTTATACCGTATGCAGCATATATTATATCTTTAAGCGATTCCTGGTTTTGCTGTCCTTGCCCTGCATTTACGCTTTTTTGGGAGTGCGCAGCTTGCGTTCCTTTGCCTATCATGGCCTTGTATTCCTCCTCCTTGCTGTTTAATGATGCTATCTCCTTCTCTTCATACTGCTTCTCTGAAAGCACTGCTCCTTTTATCTCTTTTATCATACTGTTAGGAAGGTAATCAGGGTTTAACGCTGACGCTGTGCTTTCCCGTATAGATGGCGATGTGGCTGCATTTGGAGCGGCATTCACTGGGTCTGATGTACCTGCGCCTCTAAGCGCGTGCCTGTGAAGGTTCCCGCTGCCAGCCCTGATGCTTGTCTCCCGCTTTCCGTAATTGAGGATGTCTAGCATGTTTCGTATGCTGCCGTTCATTACGCCATTCATCTCCTCTTCTGAGTTACTTATAGTCCTGTATATGCTGGAATCAGCTCTGCCAAGTATTTTTTTTATTGAGGACTTGACCTGCCTGACAGAGGTATAATTACCATACTGTAGGTTATTAAGGGCAGGCAACTCACTGCTATCGACTGTATTACGTATCTGCATCTCTGTGTTGTACCTTATAGCTTCCAGAAGCACCGTCTTTTTCGTAGCTGAAACGTCCTGGTTTGCATTTTTTTCCTCGCGATTAGCCTCTACTGTAGCCTGGCCATAGCCTTGGATGAGGTCTCCGAATATCTGGCCGCTCCTTGTGCCTCTGTTGTATTGGGTTTCTGCCAGCCAGTTAACCAGAGAGCTTTTGACATTTGCATTGGCATCTGTGTAACTGTGTTTTTTATAGTTTATTGTGTTGACTATGCGCTCTTTCGCATACTCGCTATTGTAGATCATATTCAGTGCGGCGTTCTCATAGTTGCTTGCCGAGTTGCTTGCATTATTGATCAGGCTGGATATCTCCTGCTGTTTATATTGAGGGAGCGTCTGGGCTTCCGCTTTAGGAACGCCAGAAAAGAGCGTAGATATTGCCAACCCTGCCGTTAATCCTGTGATTATGAGTTTTTCTCTTATTTCCTTTATGCTTATTTTAACCTCTATGAAATTACCCCATATGTATAGTTTAGTGCTTTTCCTCATATTTATATCTTGCTGCATGCCTCGGCTATCCGCTGCAAAGCCGAGAGTGTCGAAAGGATGGGTTTAAAAGGTTTTCGGAAGTAATTCATATGAGTTGATAATATGGCTAAAGGAGGAGGGTCTGCACCTAAGATAAACCCGCAGATAAAGATACAGAATATAGTAGTGAGCGCAGATCTGCATGCCACGATAGATCTCTTTTCGCTCTCTAAGAACGTCAAGGAGGTTGATTATGAGCCGGAGCAGTTCCCTGGCGCCATATTCAGGGTCAAGGAGCCTAAAGCTGTTATAATACTTTTTAAGAATGGGAAGCTTATATGTACAGGGTCAAATACAGTGAAGAACATAAAGATAGTTTTGGAAAAGGCAGCTAAGGTAATATCCAAATATGTAATTATCACGTAGTGCCTGATTTTGCAACCCTCTTTAGGATGACGTCAAACTTCTTGAAGAATGTACCCCATGTGTAGTTTTTCTCGATTCTGCGCCTCCCGTTTCTACCGAGTTCGTGCGCTAGGCTTCTATCGTCCACTATAATCTTCATCTTCTTTGCCATCTCAAGCTCTGAGTTCACAAGGAAGCCTGTCTTTCCTTCAAGTATAGTCTCGCGCGGTCCTCCCTCGTCAACAGAGATTACAGGCTTGCCACTTGCCATGGCTTCTAGGGGTACAATGCCATAATCCTCGTTCATTGCTGCGAACAGCACGGCCGTAGCGTGTGAATAAAGGCTGCGCAGCTCCGAATCGTCGATGTTTGGTATTATAGAGATATTAAGCCCGTGGGCCAGCTTCTTTATGCGTGAGTAATATACCATATGCTCCGGATCATTAGAGAGCGTGCCTGCTATTACAAGCCGTATATCCTTCCTTTTTGTCATTGATACGAAGTGCCTATAGGCGTTTATCACGTACTCCTGCCTCTTGTTTACTAAAATCCTGGACGGATAAAGAAAATATTTGCCATCCGAGCCCATATGGAAGTGCTTTGCGTCTATGCCTGGGTTTATTACTGTTGCGTCCCTATAAAAGTACTCGTTGATGCGGTCTCTTGTCACATTGCTGTTTGTCGCAATCTCCTCTATGTTTCTTACGACCCTGTTTGCCACTACCTTGTACACCTTGGCCATTGCTGCATATATGAACTTTTCCCTTGTAGGGCGATATTGCATGCGTGTCTCATAAAGATCATAGACCTCCCTTGGCGGCGTATGGCAATACCATAATACGCGCCTGTTCTTATGCCTTATCCATTCGCTTGGCGATATATGGGCGTTTATGACATCGTAGTCCTCATCTATTTTCATATTATAGAAGTTGTATCCGTATCTCATGCCCTGTGACGCCCTGTGGGGGAGGAGTCCTGAGATGGGCACATTCCTTCCTATTATGCGTATGTCGAGATCTTCGAAGCCATTGAACGTTGCTTTTTTATCGTATTCGAGTGTGTATATTGGTGCGTCATAGTGCCTGGCTATGTTAAGTATAACCCTCTCGACGCCTCCCTTGAGATTTAGGTAAGGTTGCACTAGGAGAATCTTCATCAAATCAGCCCGGCATGGTGTAGTTGTTGTCTACCCATGATGGCTTAGGCGTAACGTAAGGAACACCTCCGGTGTAGTTTTCCAGTTCGAGTATCATTACAGTGTGGGTGGAATTGACATAGTTTACGCCGCTGAAGTTAGCTGGATATACGAGCTTGTAACCGCTGAGTTTACCGAAGAAGAAGCCGCGGTAAAAGTTAGAGTTGTAGAATGCCGTAGGAGCGTCTGTCACTGTGTCATTAGGACCGTTTGGAAGATATATGGCCATGAACTCAGCGAAAACCTCTCCGTTCTGGGCCCTACTGCTGCCGTAATAGAAGGTAGGGTTGATGAAGATGTTCGTCTTTATGCCGTTAGGTGTATATACAGGCAGAACGCCTGCCTTCGTCGCACTCTGTCCGATGCAGTATGTCTGGTTAAGCGCCTCAGGTACACTCTCCCCTACAGTAAGTATGCTCTTTACTGCAGTCACTGATGAATTAGAAAATGAGCATACATCGCTTATTGTGGGATTTACCGGGAAGTTGATCATGACAGGATCGTTTGCCATCTCGCATTGCGATGTTCCCAGAAGATATGGGGCCCCATAACGCTGCCCCTGGGCCTCTGCGAAGACCTGGCTTGTGGCGTTTACGTGGATGCATGCGAGGAAATCGAGCGCAGACCACTTTGGAATAAGCTGATTATCGAAGAGTACATATTTTGCCTGTACAGAATTCATAAACGATGCTATCTTTGTGGTGCTGTAGTTGTTGCCCGCCCCGAAGACATAATGCGATGCTACCCTATAGTCTAGAGCAGCTACAGCGTTGTCTCCGCGTATGACGGCGTTGCTATTCCCAAACCAGTTTATCCAGTCGCCGTAATCCCACCATGAAAGTATCCTGGGACCATAGGGGCCCACATTCTGGCGCATCCACGCAGTGGCGCTCAGCCATGCGCTGGGGACTGTGTTGCAGAAAAGGTTTACCCCGAGGACGTTGGTGTTGTTGATTATTGTTTGGCAGCTCTGACCTGAGGCTGAGAATACGCTGAATATCGATGCTGATTCGAAGAGTATTGCGAATATGGCAACGGCATAAATGGTATACATATACATGTTCCTTGTGCCCCTTCTGTTCTTTATAATCATGTACAGCTCTCCGAAAACTGCGCCTATCGCCATGATGTATGCAGCACCGAAGTGCGGAAGGTACTTTACCTCACTCATCCCGGCAAGTGTCAGAACCAAGACCACAGATATATATAGTATGCTTGTCTTTGAGTCGCGGTATATTATATTGAACAGCATGAGAAGCACGAAGATTATCAGCGCAAGCCATATCAGCACAGAGGCGCCAGCTATGCTTGTGCCTATTATGCCGAACCCCGCGGCGCCAAAGTTGTAATTAGGGCCCGTTGGGGCGTATTCCTGTACGGTCATAAAGAGCGGTGATGAGGGTGTCGTGAACTTCTTGCTCAGGTTCAGATATGCGCGTATAGGATTTCCTAGCGGAGTCACTGCTATAACAGCTATCACTACGATGAGTATTGCTGCAGTGAATATGGGGTATGTCTTCCTGTCTATCGATTTTATAACTCCATACTTCTTTGCAAGGATCGGTGCATATTCAAATATCATGGAAAGGAGAAGCGCGAAAAGAGGAAACCCTACTATTGTAGGCATCCCAAGAAGCGTGGGTATTCTGTGAGTCAGCGATGCGCCATATGGATTATATAGCACATAGAATAGGACTATTACGGCTATCACTATGGCATTCATCACGTAGAAATCGGTGGGGCTCTTCCTGCGTAGTGTATATATGATGCTCTGCAGTAGTATATAAGCAGCCAGTATACCTGCATCTACAGTATAATAATGCGCGCCCAAGAATGTAGATGCGAAAGCTATGCCTGCGAGTATGGCATATCTCTTCTCCTTCTGGTTCTTTATGGCAAGCAGATATGATGCAAAGAAGAAGAAGAGCGTGAATATTCCCCATGGCTCAAGAAGCTGCTCGCCTGCTATGAATGCTGATATAAGCGCGGGCATTGCAGCTGCCAGTGCAGCTGCAACTATAGCGGGGAAATCTCCGTATTCATGGTATATAAGCATAAAAATGGAGAATACCAGGAGTGCGGCCACTATCGGGGGGTAGACGCTGCTTGCAGTACTTAGCGTGTTGATGTTTATTATAGTATGTTTAGTGGTGGCAAGTTCGTACCAGTAAGCCTCCAGGTATGGAATTATAGGCTGTATCCTGTGTATCGTGCCGTTTACTATGACAGGCCATGCAGAATGGTCGTACATCAGCTGATAGCCGTAGGTAAGTATGTATTGAGTGCTTACCATATCGAAATATGGATCAAATTCGAAGAATCTAGATGCTGTGCCTATGTTTACTATCCTTGAAGCGAATGTTATAAGCATTATCAGAAGGAGTATACCCCACATTGTTGAGTGGCTCTCCCTCTTTGCCTGAGTCTTATCTTTTGATGCTATGATCCTTTCTTCCTGCTCGTGTTCGCTGAAGAGCTTCCTCGCTGCCGCCTGGTGCGCTTCCTCTACCCTTGTCATCTCTTCTGCGCCCGCCCCCTTCGACTTGAGCAGGCTTATCTCCTCAGAATGCCTCCTTGAAAGCTCTTCCTCCTCACGCTCGTGCATCCTTACTATCTTTAAATCGACTCCGAGATGCAAGGCTGTGTTCCTGAGTTCGTGTATTCTCTCTTTGTAGTCGGATTTAGCCGCAGTTTCGACTTCTTCGACATGCTTCTCTGAGAAGAGGCGGCGTATGCTCCCCTGGTCTATTGCGCCCTGCTGCCAAGAAAGGGCTATGCCTATTATAGTAAGTATTATTACGTTTATATTGTACAGCCCCTCTGAGAACGAGAAGGCATGTATGTATGGTATGAGATACGCCTCGGCCCATATCATTGTCGGAGGAAAAAGCAGCCCGAAAATTATGCCTATTACGAATATCTCCACTATATTCATGCCTGTCTTCTTAAGCAATGCGAGGGAAAGGAAAAAACCAGGAACAAGTATGGACAGGGCACCTATTATAAATGGTGTGATAGACATTTAAACAATACCTACTACTGCACTAAATAGCTCTAAATATTTTAGCTGCAGAATATAATAAGGATAGGCGAGAGCAGATTAATAAACGTTTGCGCGTGGTTATTTAATGAAGGGAAATGTCTCTGTAATAGGGGCAGGTACAGCGGGACTTATACTTGCAAAGAGGCTCAGACACTATGATATAGAGGCCAGTGTCTACGACCAGAAGGAGGTGCCGGGGCACCCCTCAAGGGCGTCAGGAATAATCTCTATAAATGGCCTGAGGAGCCTTGGCGTAGCATATAAGAATGCTGTGACAAATACCCTGTATGGGGCGGGAATCCATGCGGGCAGGATGCATATGCATGTCGAATCTGCTGATCCTATGGCGCATGTTGTAGACAGGAAAGAGCTCAACGCAATATGTATGAGGGAAGCTGAAGAAAGCGGGGCTGAAATCATCCTGGGAAGGAGAATTGATGGAAAGGACCTTGATGGACTTGCAAATGAGGGACTGATAGTAGGTGCAGACGGTGCCGTTTCAAGCGTTGCGAATCATTTTGGTATGGGCCCCATTGAGAGGTATGTTCTTACGTATAGGGCTGAATTCAGCGGCAGAGTAGACAATGTAAAGAACGTTGATATCTTTTTAGACAATAGCATTACCACGGGATTCTTCGGATGGCTCTCCCCCAATTCAAAGGACATTTTAGAGGTAGGTATAGGCATTAGTCCAGGCCATGGAAATGCGAAACGTGCCTTCGATAAATTCGTAGGGTCTCAGGCTGTAGAAGAAAGGCTTGAACGTTATAAGCTTGTTGGAGGAGGTGCGAGCATGATACCTATAGGTCTGCGCAGGCGTTTTGCAGACGATAGGAAGGGAGTGCTGCTCGTAGGGGATGCGGCGGGGCACGTAAAACCTTCGACTGGTGGCGGCGTTGTCTACGGAGGCATGGGGGCCATCATGGCTGCAACCGCAATAAACAACAACATCAGGAAGGGTATAAGCCTTGAGGCGTATGAGAAGGCTTATAGAAAAAGATACTGGTTTGACCTCATGCTGCATTCTGCAATACAGAAGGCATACTCTGGTTTCGGAGGCAGGGGCATCGGCATTGCAATAAGGATAATGAACGTGCTTGGGTTAGATGCGTTCCTTGGAAGGTACGGGGATATGGATGCTCCTTCCCTTATAATGAAAAGGTTCATTATGCGAGACCTTTCGAACAGGAGATTGAATGGATAAGATAAAACATGCTGATGGAAGATTCTATTTGAATACAGCTCACGGAAACGCTGAGCTTCTCTACAGGATAGATGCAGGAATTATGAGCGTCTACCGCACTTTTGTGCCTGAGGAAGAGAGGGGTGCAGGAATTGCAGAAAGGCTCTCTGATGCTGCCCTGGAGATGGCGAAGGCGAAAGGCCTGCGTATACGGCCTGACTGCTCTTATATGAAGCACTATATCGAAAAACACAGTATAGAGAAGAGGTATATTGCAAGCGAAGGGGATGCAGATGCGTGCGAAATACAGTGATGCCCAAGATAGGTGCGTCTTATGCCATGCTGCTTTTCGCTTTAAATGTTATGCGCCAGCCGGGATTTGAACCCGGGTATCGAGCTTTTTCCAAAGTATGGGAAGCTCGTATCCTGCCAGGCTAGATTACTGGCGCGGCTTCTCATCGTTCTGGCCTTCTTTCTTCTCGAGGAGCCTCCTACCAAGGAGCTCCCTGCTCTTTATGTCGCGCATTACCTTCTCGTAGTCTTCCTTGCTCAGAGCCTTCTCTAGTATGTATTTCGAGTAGCTTACCGATATCTGGGCTATATCGAGCATGAGTGACTGAAGGTCTGATATCTTCTCGACATACTCCTTCTCGGGTCTGAGTATCTCTACGCCTGCAGGGGTAAAGTTGAAGGCCGCGTTTATAAGAGCGCCAAGATCCTTAAGCAGTATTGTCACGATGGCGTTTGTCGAGTAGATGTTATCAAGCTTTATTGGTTCGTCTATGCTGCCGTAGCAGTATACGACACCCTGCGATTTCATCAGCCTGTTGTTTATGAGCTCTGCCATAAGGGGCTGCAGATCCCCTGGTTGCTCGCTCTGCATATCAAAGTACATCTTTGCGAGGATGCCTCCCCTAGCCACTGTCTTTTCAGTAATTTCGTCCATCTCTGATTTTGGCATTCTACCACTTATGCTATACCTTTAAGTTTGCTTATGGCCTCTTCTATGTCCATTACACTCTCCTCCCCGCTTGCCATGTCCCTTAGGCGTATCTTGTTGCCTGCCATTTCCTTGTTGCCGAGTATTGCCGAGTATTTTATTCCGAGCGTATTAGCATAGCCCAGTTGCTTTGATATAGGCCTTTTTGTCACATCCAGGTCGGTAAGTATACCTGCGCGCCTGAACCTGTTCGCAACAAAGAGCGCATAGGCTGTGTTTTCCTCGTTTATGTGGGCCACAAAGGCCTTTGCGTGTGTCTTCAGTTTATGATGCCCCCCGGCTGCCTCGAATATCCTGTCTATGCCTATGGAGATGCCTACCGCAGGCATGCTTGTTTTTGAATATGCGCCGATTAGGCTGTCGTACCTGCCCCCAGCTGCGATAGTAGGCAGTCTCTTGCCATCAGCATAGATCACTATCTCCCATATGGCACCTGTGTAGTAATCCAGGCCTCTTGCCATGGAAAGATCTACGGCTATCTCACCCCTCATGTCATACGCCTTAAGTACAGCGAGGAGACTGCGCAGCCTATTGAGCTCTTCTACACATTTCGGAAGATTGGCTTCGAGTTTGTGCAGTGTGGGCTCAGGCTCAGAAGAATCCTGTATAAAGCTTAGGAGCCCCTCTGCAGCCTTGGCTTCTATGCCTACAGCCTTAAGCTGCTCTGTGACTTCTGTTGCGCTCAGCTTCCCAAGCTTGTCTATGAGCCTTATAGCAGGCATGTGCAGCTCTTTTTTTATTTGGAAGAGGTCAAGGATCCCGTCTAATATCTGCCTGCTGTTTATAAGTATGGAGTACTTGCCTATGCCTAGATTTTCCAATGCCATTGCTGCTGCACCTAGGACCTCTGCGTCGCTGGATATCTCGCTGCTTCCTATTATGTCTATATCAGCCTGCATGAACTCCCTGGAGCGCATGCGCTGAGGTTCGTCTTTGCGCCATACCCTGCCTATCTGGTAGCGCTTGAATGGCATCTGCAGATCGCGGTTCATGCCTATGTACCTTGCGAGAGGCACTGTAAAATCATACCTGAGGCCCTCTTCTCCTCCCTCCATAAAGTATATTTCCTTTGATGAGTCCCCTCCGTACGCCTTTGCGTTAAGTACAGCTGCATTTTCTATGCTTGGCGTCTCCAAAGGATAGAAGCCGAAGACCTTGAATGTTTCCTCTACTACCATAAGCATATGCTTGAATGATATTGCTTCGGCAGGGCTATAATCCCTTGTCCCGCGCGGTAGACTAAGG
>CAZOFK010000023.1:0-9623 GCA_964579185.1 Microcaldota archaeon | reverse complement strand
TTCCAATAACCTCTTAGCATTTCTACAGGGCCTGATTTAGGCGTGATAGCATATACAATCTGAGGAGTAGATTTTAGAAGGGAGGTTCAGAGAGCTGAATTTCTCGTTCACAAGATGAAGTACAGGAGAATGTTCCCGAAAAGCAGCGAAAGCAGCACGCCTGCGAATGTGAAAAGAGCAAGGGGAGGCGCATTTCGGTATACCGTGAGCTCCTTCTTTTCGTGCTTTAGATCTTTTATCATCTCCGAGGTAGCGAGCCTGCCGAAGTGCTTTGACGCCTTGGAAAAGTACCTTATCTCTTTGCTGTCCATCATGTTCATTGCTATCATGTCCCCCTCTTCCAGCTTGTTTGGAGGTATCATGGCCACCATCCTTGCGTTGATTACCTTCTCATATGCAAGTATTACGGATGAGGGCACCGCCACTAGCGCTATGAGGAATACGGCTGAGGAGGAGAAGCCATTTATGATGACCATGGCGTAGATCAGAAGGGCATACATTATAAGGAGCGCTGTGCTTATCAGTGCAGGTTCCCTACCTTCCTTTATCCTTTTCTCCATTTCAGGATTCCTTACGAAGACAAGGTAATACAGCATTATTGATATGAAGGAGACATAGCCTGTTGATATGAATACCGAGAGTATGAACGGCATGTTGAATTGCGGCATGCTGTTTAGTATAGGGTTTGTTTGTATGGGTATGAATAGGCTTATCACTATGAATTCAAAGATATCGCCTCCCCCCAGGATTCCTTTTCTGTAGAGGATATATCCAAGCGAGCCTATGATTATGGCTACTAGTGCGCTTATACCTATTACACTTATATCTGGATAATAGAGGAGCGTGGCTATTACGCCTAACGCCACTGTTAAGTAGACGAAACTGTTGGGCACATTCCTCTTGTTGAAGACGTCAAACATTGCGTATATGAAGGCCAGCACGAGCAGAATAATTATGCGGATGGCGCCAACAGCATAGATAAGCATCGTTACCACAGTTAAGGTTTTTGTAGAAAAGGTTTAAATATCAATTGTCTAATACTCTAATTAGGCATATAAAGGTGTGCCTATTGTTTGAAGGAATGGGCTGAGAAGTGTTGCATATGCAGGCTTATGGATGGCATGTATTAACAGGAATGCGCATGGCACCCGTAGCCACAGGCTCAGCCATTAAGTGCATAGGAAATACCTTTTTGGCTTCTGCCGCTCGCATAAGAGCATAAGAACAAGTCTTTTTCTGTGGTGCTCGCATGCAAGTGGCAAGAATTAGTATTAGAGATGCTTTTGCTTATCCGCAAGGCCTTACTGAAAAGGAGCTTACGCTCCTTGCCGAGATAGGGCTTGACCAGGTGCCTACAGCCACGCTCTTTGTAGATTTCGTAGCTGATAAGTACAGCTTATCTGCCAGCGGCGTATGGTACACGCTCAAGAAGCTCAAGAGATATGGGATGCTCGATTTTACGGAAAAGGGGGAGGGTTATAAGCCGCTCTCGCTTACAACGGTGGGAAGGTCCATCCTGAGGCATCAGGGACAGGGGCTTGAGAAGGCTACGAAGAACCAGTATATGCAGACTCTAAAGATACAAGCATCTTTTTGAGACGCTTGCCCAGCTTGTATCCGCCTATGCCTTTGCTGCTGACAACGCGGTGGCATGGTATCAGCAAAGGCAGGGGATTCTTTCCCAGCGCATTGCCTACCGCTCTGCATGCGTTCCTCCTGCCTATGCGCCCAGCGAGCTCTGTGTACGTTATTGTGCTGCCCCTTTTGATATCCAGGGTTTCCAGAAGCACAAGCCTCTCGAAGGAGCTGAGGCCGTATGCCTCCAGTAATTTATAGAGCATCCTATGCTTACGCATCTACTTACCATTCATTACGTCAAGGAACGCTATGAACCTCTCTACGCTCTGCCCCAGCTCCTCTATCGTGCCCTCGTTTATTATTGTGTAGTCGGCGAGGCTTATTGCGTTTCCCAGACCCCATTCCAATTCTTTCTTGTCTCTCCAGACGAGGCTTCCGTAATCGTTCATGTCCCATTTCAGTCCGCGGTGCGAGAGCCTCTCGAAGCGCGTTCTAGGGCTCGCGTACACTGCTAAGAGTACGAACCTGCCGCCCAGCTCTTTCCGGTATAGATCGGCCTCTGCCATCGCCTTTACCGAGTTTATTATGACGAGGTCGCTCTCCTTCAGGGCATGCTGAACCTTCGGTATCGATCTCTCCGCCATAATGGCTTCGCCTAGTTCCTGCCTCATGCTTGTGGCTACCTCCCTTAGGCTCGTGTTTGTAGGGAGCATGTTTCTGCGCTTAAGCTCGTCTTCTACGACTGTGCGCATATGCACCATGATCCCCCCTCTCTTTTCAAGTATATGCGAGATCGTTGTATCCTTTCCGGCGCCGCCTAGGCCGCAGATTGCTATTATTGTCTTTTGCCCTGGCATTAGATCATCTAGTGCACCCTGCTGCCTTCAGCAACAGGCCTTTCTGGAATAAGAAGTGAGAGTGTCGCATCGTCTTCTGCGGCGAGCAGCATGCCTTCTGAGAGTATTCCTGCAATATTCTTTGGCTCAAGGTTGGCAACGCACACTACTTCCTTGCCGAGCAGGTCCTCTTTGCTGTAGATATTCTTTATGCCTGCTGCAATTGTCCTGTTGCCTAACTCCTTGCCGAGGTCTACGGTAAGTTTATAGATGGGCTTTTCTGCCTTTTCTATATCATCTACGGCTATGACTCGGCCTATCCTGAGCTCTATCGTTTCAAATTCAGCTATGCTTATCATGGAGTGACATCCTCTCCCGACTAACGGTTGATCATATGTGACATCCTGCCACCCGTAAACGGTGTGGGCTCCCCAAGCGAAACATGGATATAGAGATATTGGCAAAAAGGTATATAGATGTTTATGGCAAAACCTTATCATACGTCGGGACACGGCGGAATCCGAAAGGATAACTTTCGTAGATGGAGTGTAAGACCTGAGTTCCAGTCAGGCAACCCTGATGAAGCGAGAACATATCAAGCGAAACACGATATGAAGTCATATTATCCCGAATGGCAAAAGGGAGTTTTCCCAGGTGAGGATTCTTCCAATGATTCTGGGCTATTACTGCGGTTCGCTCTCATACCACCACTAAAGCATGTAGGATTTCCCGCTCGCTGTGTTAAGAGTATAGCGGTTATCTGATGGTGCTTCGATGCGGCTCTTCACCTGCATAGAACTCTCTGATGAGATAAAGATGCGCTTAAGGGAGGTTTCTGAGCACTTCTATATAAAAGGAGTGGTTCCGGCCAAGGAAGAGGCATATCACATCACGCTGCACTTCCTCGGGGAGGTAGAGAGGGAGAGGGTTGCGGGAATTATAGCGGCACTCTCAAGCATTAAGTCGGAGCCCTTTTTTGTAGAGGTACGCGGTGTTTCGTTCTTCGGAGGGGAGCGCATAACGACACTCTTTGCAGAAATAGGGGAGGGTGCTGATAAAACAGAAAGGCTTTATGATAAGGCTTGCAGTGCTCTTTCTGGCATAGGCATAAGGTATGAGAATAGGAGGTATGTACCGCACGTCACACTCGCAAGGGTAAAATATGTAAAGAGGAGCGAGGAGCTTACTGATATAATAGGCAGGTATTCGGGATACGCATTCGGGAAGATGCGTGTGGATGCCTTTTCGCTGAAGAGAAGCACGCTGACTGCGCATGGACCCATATATGAGGAGCTACATAAGGTAAGGCTGTAACCTTCTCTTGTTGAACTCCTCTATGGTAAGGCTGTTTGCCAACTCTCCAGGCTTATAGATCCTATTCAGCAGAAGCAGGTTGTACACCGCGCCTGTCTTTAGATCCAGGGCTATATTGCGCTTAGACGTGCCGAATGCATCGATCTCCAATGTCCTGGCTTTTGATGCCTTCCTGAAGTATTCTAGGCTTTCAAGCGGGGTTATAGCAGCATTTTGGAGGCCTATGGCCCTCATCTCAAGATTTGCATTTCTGGACAGCATCTTTTTCAGCATGAGGCCTATGCGCCTCTGATGCTGCCTGTCAGGCAGCTCAGAAAGCCTCGCTGCAAGCACTTTCTTTGAGCTGACATCGTATATTGAGATAAAGAGGTCGAATGTTATCTCTTTTGCAACTATGTATCTTATATCAGTCGAGTATGTTTGCATGAAAACAGAGTTTGGCTCTAATTCGCGCATGTGCCTCTCCACGCTTGAGAGTGAGGTATTGTACCTGTCTACAGCTGCGAGGCGCATCTGGACAGTGCTGAATTCCGGTCTGCCCCACGCATTGCTGTATGCTTTCCAGAGATCCATATCCTCTTTAGGGACTTGACAAATTAAGAACCTTTCGCCGCTTTTTTCCACTCGCTGCTCCTTGATTGGTTGCACATATAAGCTGCTACGAGCATCTTTTTGAGCTTAATCGGCAGTGGATGCGAGGTAAGATAATACTAATTTATATATGTTCTGCCTATAAATTTTATTTGCATAGGTCCTACTGTATTCTGGTCATTCTATGAAGGTTAGTGTTATAGAGCATACGCAGGCCATACTTAGATTTAAGGTAGACGGGATTACAGAGAGCTTTGCCAATGCCATGAGAAGGGTAGGCCTCAGTAGAGTAAGGTGCTTTGCTGTAGGAAGCGTAACCTTTTATGAGAACTCAAGCGCTATATTCGATGAGTATATAGCACACAGGCTAGGGCTAGTGCCTATAACGAGCCCAAAGAGGCGCAGTGATACAGAGGTGCTCCTCTCGCTTGAGGCGGAAGGTCCTTCTACGGTATACTCGAAAAGCCTCAAGAGCAATGAGGATGACATAAAAGTTGCAAACGAAAATATACCAATCATAAAGCTTGCAGAGGGGCAGAGGCTCAAGGTGGAGGCAAAGTGCATTATGGGCAGCGGCTCAGAAAGCTCGAAATTCCAGCCGGGCATATTCACATACAGGCCTCTGGATAATGAGAAGGGCTTTGAGTTCTATGTGGAGTCGTTCGGGCAAATGAGTGCTGCCGATATAGTAAACAGGATGCTAAGCATAATGAGCGAGGGAGTGAAGGAAGCGATAAAAGAGCTTTCATGATATTGAGGCGGGGGTGGCAGAGTTTGGCCAAATGCGCAGGACTGAGGAAGTTGCTGAGGCCTATGGCCCGCTTCGGAGCTCCTGTAGCTTGAGTGCTTGCGTGAGTTCGAATCTCACCCCCCGCATAAAGGTGCGTATAGTGAAGAGCAACATTGAAAAACCCAGCATAATCAGATGGCTCAGGGTCCTTGATGGAATAGCCGCAGATGCGAAGAATGCAGGCAATGTGAGGAGTATAAGACGCTATCTTACTGCACCAAGGCGCAGGAGGGTATCGGTAAACCTGGGCAAGCTGGAGGAGTATGTGAAAGAGTCTGAGAACATAGTGGTGCCGGGCAAGGTGCTAGGTTTAGGTAGCGTAAGCAAGAAGTTCGCAGTATCTGCAGTGGAGTTCTCACTCAGCGCGCAGGGAAGCCTTGAGAAGGCTGGCTGCAGCATCATTGACATCTCTGAAATGATAAAAAAGGAGAATATCAGGATAATAGTCTAGCCGTGATGGAATGGAGTATGTGATAGATGGAGAGCGGAAAGTGCTGGGCAGGCTCTCCAGCAGGGTTGCAAAGATGCTTCTCGATGGAGACAGGGTAAGCTTAGTTAATGCTGAAAAGATCGTTGTGAGCGGTCATCTCCGTGACATAGTGGAGGAGTATAAACGAAGGATAGAGCTCAGGGACAAGGCAAACCCTGAACACTCGCCTTATATATCAAGAAGGCCCGATCTTCTTGTGAAGAGGACTATACGGGGAATGCTGCCTTATAAGAAGCCTAAGGGAAAGGAGGCGTATAAAAGGCTTAGGGTATATATGGGGACCCCGGAAGGCTTAAAAGCAGGCAGTGACATAATATTAAAGGGCTCGGATGAGCTTTATGAGAATTCCATCACAGTGAAGGAGCTCGCGGTGAAGCTCGGTTACAGAAGGTAGGTAATATGGACAATGCTAATGCTGTAAACACAGAGCTCGGTGTAAAGGAGCTTGACAAGGCGGTAAATGAGTTTGTGCAGAGCAAAAGCCAGCAGGGCCAGAAGCCAACTGCGAGGAGGGCACGGGGGAAGGGTGCGAAGACGCGTAGGCAGAGGCATGAGAAGAAGAGCGTCATTGCTAAGGGAAAGCGCAAGGAAGCTGTTGCAAGGGCTTCGCTGAAAAGCGGGGCAGGAATGATAAGGATCAATGGCGTCGATGTGAACCTGCTGCAGCCGCGCGATTTCAGGGAAATCATAATGGAGCCTGTGCGCATATCAGGGACAGCCGCAGATATAGTAAGGGGCTCTGATATAAGCATAAGGGTCTACGGAGGAGGCATAAGCGGGCAGGCGCAGGCCTCCAGAAATGCCCTGGCCAAGGTAATATTGAAGGCCTCGCAGAGCGAAGAGCTGAAGCGCGCGTATATGAGCTACGACAGGCGCATGCTTGTAGATGACCCAAGAAGGGTGGAGCCTAAGAAGTTCAAGGGGCCTAAGGCACGGGCAAGGTTCCAGACTTCATACAGATGATGCTATGATGATACCAGTAAGGTGCTTTTCATGCGGCCAGGTTATCGCCGATAAATGGGAAGAGTTTGACGCGCGGGTCAACAAGAACAAGGAGGATCCGAAAAAGGTGCTTGAGAGCCTGAATGTTAAGAGGTACTGCTGCAGGCGCATGCTTACAGGCCATATAGACCTTATGGACGAAATAATAAGCTACAGCAGGAAGTAGCATCAGTTATAAATATTATGATGTAGAGGTATTAGATCAAGGGGTCGTCTGCTAGTCTGGTTAGGCTCTGTGCTTAGGGAGCACATGACCCGAGAATTTTTCGGGAATTCAAAAAGAGTAGTTGAAAATCTCGGCGACCCCGACTTTGGTGAAAGAATGTCTGGATTATTGACTGATCAGGCTGAATATCTTGAGGTAGGCATACATATAGGTACTAAGATAAAGACGCCGGGAATGAAACGCTTTATATACAAGGTGCGCGAAGACGGTCTCTACCTGCTCGACCTTAATATGATAGACAAGAGAATAGCGCTTGCAGCGAAGATGCTTGCCAAGTATGAGCCAAATGAAATAGCTGTTACAGCTTCGAGGATATACTCGCTCGCTGCTGCTACTAAGTTCGCTGAGATAACAAAGGTAAGGCTGCTCAGCAAGCGCGTAATGCCTGGGGTGTTTACGAATCCCAACAGAAGCGATTTCATAGAGCCCGAGGTGGTGCTGATAAGCGATAACAGAAACGAAAGGCAGGCTGTAAAGGAGGCGAACAAGACGAATATACCTGTCATAGCCCTCTGTGACACAGACAACTGGATAAAGTTCGTTGACCTCGTCATACCGTGCAATAACAAGGGAAGGCGCTCGCTCTCGCTTATCTACTTCCTTCTCGCTAGGGAATTCATGAAGGAGAAAGGCTTAATAAAGTCAAACGAAGAGTTTAATTACAAAGTCTCCGACTTCGAGGCAAGAATGGAGATAAAGGCGAAATAGTTGAATGCAAGGAAACGCATGAAGCTACAGATCGTTGTTGACTTTCTTGCGTCTTATGGAATAGCCCTTTTTATAATAGCAATAGCGATTGCGATAGTATACAAGATAAGCATGCAGAACCAGTACCTCTTCTCCTCATCGTGCGTGGCTTCTGCTGGCTTTTCGTGCAGCTATTACAGTATAAACAGCATAGGCGTGCTTAACATAACCATAGCGCAGGCAACGGGGGGTGAGATTCTTGTAAGGGGCATAGCCTGCTCAAGCAACATCAATGAGTCAGGCAACAGCCCTGAATACGGGAATATATACGTGACCAACGGACTTGCCTACTACCCCGCATCTTTTGCTCCGGTAGGGGGAGTGCTTATAGAAAGCGGCAGTAAGGAGAGATTCCTGCTCAACTGTTACTCATCTGCAGGCGTAGCCTCGACAAGCCAGCTTGGCAGCACCTTCTCCGGATATGTCTGGCTTAACTACTCTGTGCCTGACACAAACATGAATATAACGCAGATAGCGGCAAGTGCTGAGATAAAGTACACATAATGCAATGCCAGGCTGATTGCAGAAGAAGTATTCCGGGAAATGCAGCCGTGATGCGAGCCTATTACCTGCCGCTGCGCCTGCGCAGGATGTATGTTATAACTATGATGAGTATAATTATTACGATTACTGCAAGTGCGGATAAGGCCGTGGCATTATACGTTCCCGGAGAAGGTGCTGCAGCTTGGGCTGTGGTAGTCTGATTTATAATAGTGGTAGGAACAGGAGGCGCGGCAGGCGCATATAGCATAAGCCCTATGATAGGGTCCTTGGGAATTCTGAATGACACCAGGCACTCTCTGCCTGAAGATGCATAGCTGAATGGCTTTATCTCATTCCAGGCGCTGCCGTTGAATATGAAAGGTACAGCCCTGGCATTTGGTGCGCATGCGTAGCCCAGTGATGCATTAACATAGCTTACGAGTGTATTGTTGAGCGTGATGTTCACTGCTGAGATAATTGTGTAGTTTGCAGGAGGCACAGGAGGTCCCCTCGGGCCTTGATATGCATCATCAAGTGAGACGTTAACAACAACGCCCTGCGATGAAGAGTTTGATGCGTTTGTAAATATTGTGAATGTCGCATTTGACGGGGTGAAGTTTATAACGCCCGGCCTGCTCCTTGCTGTGCTGATCACTGTCCTCGCATTAGGTACGGAGATATTCATGCTGTATGCCACAGTGGTGGTCGAGGTCGTAAATGCAGTAGTAGTCGTGCTTGAAGTTGTAGAAACGTTCAGGATGACATATAGCGGCTCTATTGTACCTCCGTATACTGTGTAGTTATGGTTGCACTGCGCGTATGAGCCTATACCGTATGCTGTGCCTGTGAAGGTATATAGCCTGCTCCCTGAAGTAAATGAGCATGCGAAAGAAACGTTTAATTTTTGGCCGGATACAACTGCTATGGTTTCTGGCAACTGGCCCTGATATATGCTGCTGTTGGATACCGCACCGTTTTTTATGGTGTATACCTTGAATAACGGGAGTGTTGAGTTTGTAATGCCTGATAGGCTATCCTTCAGGGTTACGTAGGTAGTAGAGCTCCCTGAAGAGCTTAAGGATGGGGTAGCTGCAACGTTTATGATTATTGAAGGGTCGATAGGTAGGTAATTGCCGTTGCCCGTAGAATTGAATATGAAAGTCTGGGTCCCTGAGCTTAGTGAATTGAATGTTTCTGTATAGTCGTTTGTGAGGCTGTTTACAACCACGCCGTCCAAGAAGATGTTTGCCGGTAGTTGGTTGCCATATGTGATTATGTTCACGCTTAATGTTACAGGGAAGAGGGAGCTTGGCGGACCGCTTATGCTCACTGACTGGCCTTGCTTGCTCAGGCTTATTGTTGTGCCGTTATTAACAAATGTCAGGTTCATCCTTATATGCGGGAATGGGCGGAATATGCTGAAGAACTTCGCCATGAACATTGGGAAGTAGTTGCCATTGCCTGCCGTATAAAATGTGAAGGGATAGTTGCTGGCGCTGTTTGCCGGAAGCGTATACTGTATCGTGTTTGTTGTAGTTCCTATGGTTGTGATGCCGTTATACATGA
>CAZOFK010000022.1:0-10082 GCA_964579185.1 Microcaldota archaeon | reverse complement strand
AACAGATAAGAGCGTGGGCTGCCATATCTGATATGTGGTTTTATGCTGAGGCATGCTGTATTTGCAGGGTCGTTCTACCCTTCGGAGAAGGGAGGGCTCTCTGAGATGATAAAGGCACTTATGGGGAAGGCGAGAGTGAACAGGATGCGTTCATTGGCGTCGCTTGTGGCTCCCCATGCAGGATACATCTACTCTGGAAGCGTTGCTGCACATGCGTATAGGGCCCTTTCTGAATGGCTTTTACTCTCCTCGGTGCATGAGAATCCCGTATTCGCTGTTGTGGGACCGAATCATACCGGTTATGGGGCAGCCCTCTCGCTCTCGCCTGATGATTGGGAGACGCCGCTCGGAAGGGTGAGGAACAGCACTGAAGTTACCTCGCATCTTGCCATGTACTCAGACGCTTTCTCTGTGGAACGCGAGGCACATGCTTCTGAGCACTCGTTAGAGGTGCAGCTTCCGTTCCTCCAGAGCGTGGTCAAGGATCCTGAATGCGTTTTTATCTGCATGGGAGATCAATCGCATGAGTCTGGCAGGCTTGTGGCTGAGGCGCTGCATGTTGCATCTGAAGAATTGGGTAAGGGCATATTCGTGATAGCAAGCTCAGATTTTAATCATTATGAATCTGCAGAGGCAGCAGAGCGCAAGGATATGCCTGCCATAAGGCGCATAGAAATGCTCGATGTGCCAGGTTTTGAGGCTGCTATTGATAAGTATAATGACACCGCATGTGGCCACGGTCCGGTGAGCGTGGCTGCGCTATATGCCGGAATGAAGGGGCCTGCGAAAGGCGTACTGCTCAAGTATTCCAACTCCGGAGCGGTGAATAATGACTTCTCCTCCGTGGTGGCATATGCGAGTATAGCCTTTGTAAAGCAGATGTAGGTAATGTCTAAATTATATTGCAGGTATAATACGCATATGGAACCAAGGACCATAGCCAGGTGGGGTGTGGCTTCAGTTGCGCTGCTTCTGGCAATAATACTGATGGTCATAGCAAATCCGCGCAGCTTGCAGCACACTGCAGCTGCAACGAATGCAAGTCTAAGCCCTAAAGGGAATGGCACCTTGGAAAATATACATATGCCTTATATGAGCAAGGCTGAGGCGATGGCACTTTTTGGAAACGGAGGCGTATATAATGCGACAGCGTACAGCACAGGTAACATGATGGGATACAGCAGCATAATAGGAAGTGGGAAAACATTTAATATGAATATAACCTCGATGGTCTTGGTAAGGTATGCTGGCAAAAACGGCGAGGTGGTAGAGGAGGTTTTCAACACCTCGCATCCTCAGCTGCTGTATAATGAGCTCAGATATTATGTCTCGAGCTATGGAAACAACTCCACTAACAGGACTGAAAAAGGGACAGGGCTGAGATATCTTACGGGCTTGATAGGGAACTCAGGCATACATGCAGTAGTGTACACTGAGGGAAATATAGTCTCCTTTGCATCTGTCATCTGGATTGGAAATACTACCCATGGCATAAATGGCACTCTTATGAGTATAGCCAAAGACGGCAGATAGGCGCCTGCTTACTGGCGTATGCTGCTTAGGCGATATGAATAATCAGAAGAGCCGCATGTCTGAATCCAGTACGTCCGCATCCTCCTTCCCGAAGAGATCGTGGTTTGATACCCCTGTGAAGATCGCGACGAGCTCTACACGCCCCTGGTATGAGGGATCCAGCCTTGCACCCCATGTGACGTTGGCTTCTGGTGAAACCATTTCTGTAAGCTTTTCACCTATGGTATTCGCCTCCCCGAGAGTCAGGTCGCTGCCTCCTGTTATGTGGAATAGGATGCCTTTTGCCTCGGTGTAGTCTACATTGAGCAGCTTATTGGTGATGGCGCTTGTTACGACATCGTTTGCCCTGTCGTGGCCTTCTGCGCTTCCTATTCCCATCATTCCAAGGCCGCCTACCCTTAATATTGAGCGTACGTCGGCAAAATCAAGGTTTATCATGCTTTCGCGTGATATTGTCTCTGAAATGCCGCGCACTGCCTTTGCAGTTATCTCATCTGCTATCTTAAAGGTCTGCTCTATTGGGAGGTTAGGATAGAGATCGACTAACCGCTGGTTGTCTATTACAATGAGTGTGTCGACTTCCTTCCTGAGCCTGAGCAGTCCTTTCTTTGCAGTTTCCATCCTCACCCTTTCCAATGAGAACGGGAGTGTCACTATGCCTACGACAACAGAGCCGTTCTCCTTGGCTATGCGCGCAATGACTGGTGCTGCCCCTGTCCCTGTGCCTCCGCCCATGCCTACGGCAATAAAGACAAGATGCGTATCTCTCAGGTGCGTATTTATCTCGGTGCGTGAGAGCTCTGCTGCCTTTTCGCCTATCTCGGGAAAACCCCCTGCGCCCAGGCCGCGAGTCATCTCCTTGCCGAGTATGAGTTTTGTTATCTCGGGACTTAGCATTCCAAGCTGCTTTGCATCGGTATTGAAGGCGTAGAGTCCTGCCCCGTGAACACTCATCTCATTTAGCCTGTTTACTGTATTGTTCCCCGCGCCGCCCACGCCCACTACTGCCATGCGCGGCTTGAAATATTCATTCGATTGGCTTTCATCGGAGAGCAACTCATTCCCAAACATCAGGAGCACCGCGTAATATATTTATCCCCTCTACGCGCAAAGATAAAATACTTTCGTTGACTACTGCGTTCCTATGTTCCCTCCAATGATCTGAGACCTGGTTCCTCGCTTTTAGTTATCTCGTTTATGAATACGGTAGCGTATGAGCCCGAGGGTATTGAAAAAGCGATTTTCAGAGAAGAGCCTGTCACTGCACATGAAAGTGCTTTGATCGGTGCCAGTATTGCGCGCAGGGTGCCTTTCATTCCCAGCTCAGGCATATGCCTCATCCTGAAGTCTTCAGGCCTTATGCCGAGCCGTTCCATTACTTCCTCTTCGTAGGAGCTTATGTGTGAAGGGCTGGTTTCATAACCTATTATGGAGCTTAGCTGAAAGTCAAATCCCTTGCTGTCCTCTATTTCAGGAAAACCATAGAAATTGCTGCCGCAGTGCATGCTTGACTCCATATCTCCTTCGGCTATGCGCCTTTCAACGGAGGCATTGAAGATGTATGCCTCTACGGCGTGTATAAACATCATTGAGAGGCCTCTGGGAAGGGCCCTGACTGCATTCGCATAGTTAGCATCCTTGGCGAGCTGCCTTATCACCATCGTTTCGTATTTGAGATGTTTCGGAAAGTAGGAAAGCGCAGCTGCGAAGTCCTGCTCCTCGGCGAGGCGCTGCCTTGCGTGTATTGCAGATCCGTTCTTCTCGTTAGCTGTGCCTGTCAGGAACTCCATGACTGCCAGCCTGCTCTCGCCCCTAAGAAGATGCATGCCTATCGCGAAATTGTTAAGTCTCTGCCCGAAGCGCTGCCATCCGAAGTAGTTTGGGAAGGCTTCATCGAGTTCTTCGAGTATATGCGTGACACGCCAGGCATAAGGTGCATCTCTAACTATTACATCGAAGGCATTGCCTATGTTGCTGCCAAGCTCCACCCCGTTGCTTTTCCACGCTGCGTTTATAGATGCGTCTTTAAGCTTTGTATCGAGCAGCTGCTGCGGGGCCACGCCATATATGCTCGCTAGCTGGACAGAGAGGGAGTCCTTATCTTTTGTGCCTGCGTATGCTATTGACCTGCGCCCCCTCCTGAGCCTTTTAGCTATATTGAGCAACAGTTTTATTGTGTCCCAGCCGCGCTTCTGCAGCACGAATGTCGTAAATCTGCCTTCTGGTGCCTCTTCCTCGTTTAGGTCAGCATGCGAGTATGGGGTATCGGGCTGCAGCGTTACCCCTTTGGAGGTTATCTCCTTTACCACAAAATCTTCAGGAGACTGCTTTATGACGCCTCCTGTGCCGCGGCCTTTGGAAAAGGTAAGCATCATATCACATATTTTGCAATAAGCCTTTCTCTTACTAACCGCTTTCGTATTCAATATTTATATTACCAGCGCGGCAGTACCCAACATATGGAGGCGAGAGCTTTCATCAGCCATATGCGGGATTTCATGCCAGCTGATGATGAAAAGGGGCGAAGCCCCTTATTTCATATATCTTTGTATTTTTATAAGGATTATGCAGCATCACAACAGCACCGATCCGGGCCTTGCGTGGCATGAGGAGGATGCAGTGAACGAAAAATCCTTCATAGAGAAGATGCTCTATAGGCTTATAAGGAAGCATATCGCAGGCACTACGATGAGCTCTGCACTTGCCAAGGCAAAGGAATTCAACAAGAAGGATATGCTTGTCTCAGTAACCTACCTCAGCGGAGCGGTGGAAAGCAAAGTCAAGGCCAGATATGTGACAACTACCTACAAAGAGCTCATACGCAGAATAGCGCGGCTCGGAATAAAGGCGAATGTGCAGGTACCTCTTGAGCAGATAGGCGCCTCAGTAAGCGCCGAGGCTGCTGCCGAAAACATAGCAGAGATACTCGATGCCGGAAACAGGTACGGCGTTTTCATATGGGCAGAGGTAAATGGGGAGCAGCAGCGCATCATTGAAAGGCTTGATGCATCTAAAGGCTTTGGAATAGCTGTGCCTGAGCGGCACCTCGGCGAGTATGTTCAGAAGGGCAGGAGGGCTATAATAAAGGTCATGTTCAATGACGAGAGAAAGCATACGCATACGGAGGAGAAGGGCATGCCCACGGCCGTGGTGCGCCTCCTGGGAAAAAACAGCAATATAGTGTTATCCTCTCCTCCTGAGGGCATGCTCTGGAAGATAGTCAAGCTCGGCGGCAGATATAGAAAATCGGTTGTATTCGAGTTCAAGATGGGATACAGCAACAAGAAGGTTGCAAAGCTCATGCGCAAGGGCGTGAAGGTAGGCATCAATGTGCCGTTTGGAAAAGACTGGACAGGCTATGCGATGACAAATGTGCCTGAGGGATATATGCGCTTCCTGGCAAACAACCTTCTTGGCAGCCATAAGGAGAAGGGTTGAGATGCGCACTGAGAAAAGAAGAGCAGAGAGTGTGCTGATTACTGGAGGCGAAGGGAGGCTGGGACGGGCTCTCTCGCGCAGGCTGCTGGAAAAAGGATTCAAGGTAAAGGCTCTTGTGAAGAACAGGGAGAGCGTGCACACGCTGCCTGGAGGGGTCATCCCGTATGTGGGGGATGTGCGCAATGAGCAGGGCCTGAGAGAGGCATGCAGAGGCGTGGACATTGTCTACCACCTTGCAGCTGTAGTGAGCCAATACAGGTACAGCGCTGCGGAGATAAGCAGGATAAACGCTGAAGGCACTGGGAACATGCTTGAGGTTAGCGAGGAAGAAGGGGTTGAGCGGTTTATCTTCTCAAGCAGCATAGATGTATACGGAATAAGGAGGCAGGGATACCTAGATGAGCATTCAGCAGTGAGACCTACTGATGCGTATGGCAGGAGCAAACATCTTGCAGAGCAGATAATATCTAAACACAGCGTAGATTACACTATATTCAGGCTCGCCAATATATACGGCAGGGGCTTCGAGGGCTCGTTCTTCAAACTGTTCAGGCTTATAAGGGACGGAAAGGCGTACATCATAGGCTCCGGGAGGAATCATCTGGCACTCGTCCATGTTGATGACGCAGTTAATGCACTGATTCTCGCTGCAGTTAAAAAGAATGCCGGCCGTATATACAACCTAAGCGACGGAGCAAGGCATACGCAAGAGGAGCTCATGGGGCTCGCTGCCAATTTAATGGGGGTTGAGAGGCCCAGAAGACATATAAGCGCATTCATAGCAAAGGTATTTGCAAAGAGGCATGGCATAGATACTGATGAGCTTAGGTTCCTAACAAGCGACAGAGAGATAAATATCTCGTTGGTTAAGAAGGAACTGGGCTTTTCACCATCCGTAGGTATTGAGAAAGGGGGCAGGGAGCTTGTTGAGATGTTCGTGCATGGCAGCAGGATGCCGGGTAGATTACAATGAAGATTAGAATGGGAAAGACGGAAAGGCGTATACATGAATTGCTGGATGAGAGGGGCGCGCTCCTCTTTACGGTTATAGACCCTGTCGATTACAGTACACCTGATGCTGCGATAAAGACAGCGGCTGCGGCGGAGAGGGGGGGCTCTGACGTGATACTGGTAGGCGGCAGCGTGGGTGCGCAGGGAGAGCTTCTAGAATATGTCACAAAGGGCATACACGAATACTCTGAGATACCGCTTATCCTCTTTCCGGGAAACATAGCAACGATAAGCCGGTATGCAGACGCATTGTATTTCATGTCTTTGCTTAACGCCAGGAATCCATATTGGATAACGCAGGCGCAGATGCTTTCTGCTCCCCTCATAAAGAGGCTAGGCATAGAGCCGCTGCCTGTGGGTTATATAGTTATATACCCCGGAGGCACTGTGGGATGGGTGGGGGATGCGAATCTTGTTCCAAGGGAAAAGCCTCACATAGCCTCATCGCTTGCTCTGGCAGGTGAATACCTTGGCAACAGGTTCATAATAACAGATGTCGGCTCTAACCCACAGCTTCAGGGATATACCTCTGTGCCGCTGCCTATAATAAAATCAGTCAGCGAAGCTGTTAGCGTGCCGTATATAGTAGGAGGGGGCATACGCGATGCTGCTTCTGTGAGGAGCATCATAAAAGGCGGTGCGGATATAATACAGGTAGGCACGGCTCTTGAAAAGACTAAAGCGGCAGAAGCAAAGACGAGGCTCTTTTCACGGATAATCAGGGAGGAGGGGAAGAAGAAGCTGCGCTGAACTGCTTCGGATGTTTGAGATGCGCGATATAAGCGCCATTGAGTTATGGCGCACAGTGGAGGAGCTCAGGGAAAAGCTTGAGGGCAGCCATCTGAGGAAATTCTACGACCTCGGAAACGGTTCTTTCAGATTCCTTTTTTACAAAAAAGGCAGCATTGCAGTATACTGCAGGCTGATGCGCACGTTCAACGAAACGGCATATGCTGAAGAAGCTGAAGGCGCCACTCCGTTCGCCATGGGTATTAGGAAGAGGCTGTCCAATGCAAGGCTCAGAGAGCTGAAGTTGCATGGCTTTGACAGAATAATTGAGATGGTATTCGACGATTACGCCCTCATCATAGAGATGTTCGGAAAGGGGAATGTACTTCTTATTGACGGCTCATCGAAAATACTTCTTGCGTATAAGAGGCAGGACTATTCAGACCGGACACTTGCGGTAGGCGAGTTGTACAGGGCTCCTGAGAACAGAGGTACATCCATCCTGGAGCTTGAGAGCGGCAGGCTCTCTGAGATCCTGAAAGGCCGGGAAATGGGAAAGAGGCTTATAACGCACCTTGCGGCCCTGATAAACGTCGGGCCTCTCTATATCGAAGACAGCATAATACGCAGCGGCATTGAGCCTAAGAGAGGTGATGCGCTGCTGCCTGGCGCACTGGGCGATGTTGAAAAGAGCATAATGAGGGAGAAGGAGATGCTCCTTATTGGGAAACCTAGGCTTTATATCAGTGAGGGCAGTGTCGTGGATTATGCATTATGCGATATACTCAAATATGAAGGCATGCAGATGCGCGAGTATGCCACCCTTAACGAGCTTCTTGACGCCTTATACGCAGGAGCGCGGACTGAGACGCAAGGAAGTGAGGAGTCGGGGCGCGTGCTCGAGATAAGAGCAAGCATTGAAAAGCAGAGGAGGCATGTGGAAAGCATGAATGCGGAGTCAGAGCTTATGAAGCTTGCCGCAGAGAGGGTATTCGCCAATATGCACAGGCTAAATGAGCTTATAGCATATCTGAAGGAGCATAGGAGGGCTACTCTCGATGAACTAGGGCGCGCTTTCGAAGGCTTGGGCATAAAGAAGATAAATCTTGGCAGCAAAAAGGTTATAGTGGAGATATAATGCCTATAGGTATAGAGGTTGTTTTCCTTGGGACGGCAGGCTCGGTTCCAACAAAGGAGAGGGGCATGCCGGGAATATCGCTGACTTATGACGGGAGCATGCTTCTCTTTGACTGCGGGGAAGGGACCCAGCTGCAGATGCTCAGGCAGGGCCTAAATGCACAGAGGCTTAAAGCAATATTCATAAGCCACATCCACGGAGACCACACAATAGGCATAGCGGGCCTTGTGCGGAGCCTTGCCATAAACGGAAGGAGAGAAGCGCTTTATATCTATGTACCGACAGGATACGAGAATATGATAAAGCGGTTGATAACATTCGACAAGGCACTCATCGGATACACAATAAACGTCATAGGGGCAAAATCAGGAACCGTATACCGCGGGCGTGGCTTCTCAGTATCAGCATTCAGGCTTAAGCATACTGTAGAGACATGTGGCTATGCGTTCAAAGAGGATGACAGGCTAAGATTTATTAAGTCAGAATGCGATAGATTAGGCATAAAAGGCACACTCTTTTCAGAGCTGGAAAGGAAGGGCAGCATAAAGGTCAATGGAAGGAGGGTTAGGATAGCAGAGGTCACACGCCTTCAGAAAGGCAGGAAAATCGTATATGCGACAGACACAAGGCCCGTAAAAAGCACTGTAAGTGCTTCTATAAACTCCGAGCTTCTCATACATGAAGCATCCTATACTGATGGGGAGGCTGAACTGGCGCGTTCAAGAGGGCATTCGACAGCTGCTGAAGCTGCAGGCATTGCGAAGAAGGCGCACGCCAAAAGGCTCGCGATAACGCACTTCAGCGCAAGATACAAGGAACCCGCTGAGCTACTGAATCAGGCGAGGAGAGTATTTAGGAATACTGTTGCGGTAAGCGATGGATACAGGATGACACTATGAATAAAGGAGGCATAGTCTAATGGTAGGACGGCAGATTGACATTCTGCAAACCTGGGTTCGATTCCCTGTGCCTCCATTCCACGTGATACCCTCCCACGCCGTTTACGGGTGGGAGGGTGTCACCGAGCATATATTCTATCTTACAAAGGCCGAGGCACTACTGCGTAGAGGCAGTGCGTATGGAGAGGTTCAGAAGATGAGGAAAACATACCATTCAAGCATGCTTTCAACAACTTATGATATCCTCAAGATAATGGGAGAAAACATCGACAGCCTCAAACCATGGATAGATAGATTAACCTGTCTTTTATAATGATATTCATGTACAAGCACATAATCTTTGATTTTGGGGGCGTATTCCTGAACCTTGGAGGAAAGCAGACAGGCATACCTAAAGACCTGGCTAGGATATTCGGTATCACGGAAGGCAGCGCAGCGACTATCTGGAATGAAGGCAAGGAGAAACTGCTTACCGGCAAAGAGACTCCGAAGCAGTTTCTCTCAGTGATGAGCAAGAAACTCGGCGTGCAGATAGACGTAGAAAAGGCGTTTGAAGCATGGAAATCCTACAACAGAGTCGAAAAGGAGCAGATAGACTGGGAGCTGGTAGAATATGTCAGGCAGCTTGGAAAGAACTATGAGATACACATGCTTACCAATACGATAGATCTGGACAGAAAATCCGACAGATTGGTAAGCGGGGTTGAGAGCCACTTCAGCAATGTCTTCAAGTCATACGAGGAGGGGCTTAGAAAGCCTGATAGGCGTGCGTTTCTTAATGTGCTTGGAAAGATAAAGGCCATGCCAGAGGAATGTGTATTCGTGGACGATTTCCAGCCAAACGTTGCATCCGCTAACGAAATTGGCATGAAGGGTGTTCTGTTCACTAATCTCGCCTCTCTGAAGGACGAGTTCAGGAAACTTGGAGTAGTCTGGCATTGAATATGCTGGCGAGGCGCTACCGAGCGAGACGCAAGGCGAGCTGATCTGCGCCGAATTTATAGCTTGAGGTACATATACACTCTGTCACTGTATCTATTGGCTCTCTTGATGAATCCTGGAGCTACCCCGAAAGATTTGAATCTGTAGAATCCCACATTATTGGCACCACGACAAGTCCTAAATCTCTCTCGAACAATAATCCAGACATGGAAGTTATATCTTTGAGAGGGATCCGATTCGCAATCAGGGAGCATAGAAGGGGCATAAAAAGCCATAGGGAGATATGGCAAACACTCGGCATAAGTAAACGGTCCTTTTATCGCATAATTGAAAGATATAAGGATGTCAAAGACATCTACTCTATAAAGATAAAGGACAGAAAGGAGCGGAAA
>CAZOFK010000021.1:0-10667 GCA_964579185.1 Microcaldota archaeon | reverse complement strand
CTAAACCATAAATGCCTCCTGCCGCAGCCAGGTCAGCGCCTATGACAGCCTTGCCGCTAAGCCTTCTTGCGAGCTCCTCGACCAATGCCCTTTCCATTATATCCCCAGCAGGTGTTGTGAGCCATGCAGGAATGCTCAGCGCTCTTACTGCATTTCCCAGAGGTTCCACATACGTAACCTAAGGTATATAAATGTAAAAGTGCTATCAATACTGCCCGGCCTTAACCTATTATTTATACGGCAGGCTCAGCGGTGTATGTATGGTAAAAACGATAAACGAAAGGCGTAGCGCTGCAGGCGCTATCGCAAATCTGAAGAGAATGGTGTATCTGGCACTAGCATTAAGTATACTCTCCATGTTAGTGGCAGGTACAGCGGTTTTCAAATTGCTGCACAGCTCCCCTAAGACAGCAGTGCTATATATAAACAAAACCACAAATAACACCAACACTTCAGCATTTTCATACAATATAAACGGTTCACTCATAGTGCCTCCTCTCTCGCGCCCTGGAAGTCCTGTGATAAACGTATCACAGCAATTTGGGTCAAGGCTAACGAATATAAACGAAGGGCTTAACGCCTCTGAGCTTTCAGTAATAAACAACGCGCCTCTCTCATATTTTGAAACGGCAGGAGAGATGTACCTTAACCGTACGCTTGTAAATGTCGTCCAGGCTTCAAGCAAAAGAGTTTCTCCATTCATAGTAAACGGAAAGCCGTCTGTGATATATCTGGGCTCAATAACCTGTATCTTCTGCGGAGAAAACAGGTGGGCCATGGCGCTGGCTCTTTCCCGCTTTGGGAGCTTCTCGCAGCTGTACAAAGGCTACAGCGCGCTCGGCGATTCAGATGTGCCAACTCTCTACTGGTCCCCGGCCTCGTACAACCAAAGCACTGTGGACCTGGGGGCGTTCTACAATAGCAGCTACATAACCTTTATAGTGCTGGAAGATACTGCACCTATAAGTGGTGGATTCGTGCTGCAGCCGCTTAATCTGATGCAGCAGGAAATAAACAGGACAGGCAATCCCATATATTCTGACGCAATGGCATTCGTACTCGGACTTAATAATTTCCAGGGGACACCTTACACTATCTGGGGTGCAGATCAGGTAGGCGGTGCGGACGCTGTTGATTTTGGAAACAGTATGCCTTCTAACAGTACACTACCGCTCACTTACATGACGCACAGAGCGGTTCTGCAGCAGCTTTCAAAGCCCTCAAACCAATTCGCATGGACAGAGTACGCAGCAGCTGACATATACATAGCAATGACATGCAGCAGCATAAACAACGCTGCGCCTGTATGCACGCTGCCTGCAATATCTGCCATAGAAAGGGCTAACGGGTATTAAAGCATGCAAAAGCGTCGAGCAGCGAATGAAATAGGCGTCAACATCTACACAATGTTGCATTCAAAGCTCTTCATAATGGTGTTTGCAGTTTCTGCATTGGCGTATTATGCACTCTTCTACTATGTAATCATATCAAGCTCGCACGTATTTATAACAAACACACCAGTGTATCTTATATATGCCGTTTCGCTTTCTTCAGCCTTGGTTCTTGCGGCAAGCCTATACACAGCAAGGATTTCCATATCCTCTGCTAAGCGTGCAGCGTCAGGAAGCTCGGCTAGTATGCTGACTGTGTTATCAGGAAGCATAATATCAGGGTGTGGATGCAGCACTCCTATATTGGGAAGCCTCTTATACCCCCTCGGCATGAACTCGATAGGCGTATGGGGGATAGTCTCCTTTGTAAATACATATCAGAATTACCTCATGGGCATAATCATAGCAATAAATGTAACGCTCTTCTTCTACTATGTAAGAAATGCCGACGGCTCGTGCAGAGTCAAATAATCCAGATTAGCATGCGCCTTTCCCGCAAGGTTATTAAACTCTTATCCTATATTAAATATGTATGCGTGATCTCTTCCCGGTGGGTATAGGCGTAAGCAAAGTAAGAGGTATAGTGGCTTTGATAAAAGAGAGCAATGGCTCCATATCCCTGTCAGAGCTGGCGGAGGAGGCCGAAGAGGACGTAGATGATCTGCTGCCGCTGATAGATGCATGTAAGCTTCTTGGGCTCATAACGATCGACGATTCACATGTCCGCCTTACAGATGAAGGAACAAGGCTTTCAAAAGGCACCCCGTATAGGGTGATACGCGAAAACCTGAAGAGGGTAGAGCCGTTTAAGACCATACTCTCGGCACTCTCCAAAAAGAGGCTGACAACCCCCGAGATCTTAGCTATGCTTGACTCGAAAGGCATAAACATATCGGAGAACCCGGAAAGCAGAGAAACGGTCCTAAAACAGCTTCTGAGCGGGTGGGCGGTAAGGACAAAGGTCCTCTTCTACAACGAAGAGAACGATAAGTGGAGCCTCCGTTGATCAGGAAAGCCAGGCCGGCTAGCACGCTAGATATAAAAAGCAATACAGGCTCAGAGCGCAGTATCTCCGGTTCTGAATATCTCCTTAAGCTTCTCCGTAGCCGTTTCTCCCCATAGCTTGTTCTGCCTATAACTACGTACGATCCTCTTCATCCTGACAATGTTTCTGTCCTCAAGCTTCTCAATACTGCCCGAGACCCTCTCAAGGTCCTTAATATCCAATAGGGATGCAATATCCCCCAGTTGTGCCCTTGATATGTTCCTCTCAGAATTGACCGCCGGAGGCACGGCTACCTCCTTCATAACCTTCCTCCTTCTGGTCATATATTAAAGCAAGAGGCAAAAAGCATAAAAAGATACTCTACAAACCTTTATTTTGTAAGTATCGCGTATAATTCATCAACTATATTTACAAAACTCCTCGAATGCTTGTTCCTGGGTTGCTTTATCTCTATATCCAGGACCTTTTTTACCCTAGACGGCTTTGTGGAAAGCACAACCACCTTGTCTGAGAGCTCTACAGCCTCCTCGACATTATGCGTTATCATAATGACTGAACTGACCGGCATGTTCTTGTTCTTCACTATGTACAATATATCCTTGCGTAGCGTATCTGCCGTGAGTTCGTCAAGGGAGCTGAATGGCTCATCCATGAGAAGCACATCAGGATTTGACACGAGGGCCCTCGCAATGCCTACTCTCTGCTTCATTCCCCCGCTTAGCACATTAGGATAGGCGCTCTCGAAACCGCTAAGTCCTACATTCTCAAGCTCCCTGAGCGCCTTTCTCGTTTTTTCTATATTGCTTATCTCTAACATGGAGCAGCCCAGCTTCACATTCTCTATATTCGAGAGCCAAGGTAGGAGCGCGAAGTCCTGGAAGACGAAAGATACCCCCGGAGCTGGCCCATGTATCTCCTTGCCCAAGTGCAATACCTTTCCGCTGTCGGGCCTTATAAGCCCAGCGATTATCCTAAGAAGGGTGCTCTTCCCACAGCCGCTCGGACCTATGATAGAAACGAATTCATTCGCATCTACATAGAACGAGACGTTGTCAATTATCTTCGAGGCGCCGAATGAGAACGAGACACCCTCAACTTCAACGTTGTGCATTAAACTACCCGTAGATCTTCGATGCCATCCTATAGAGCCTCTTCCATACGAATGTATTTATCAGAAGTATCATTATAATAATGTTAAGCAGGGCAAGTAGCAAAAGCAGAAGATAATGGTTTGAAAGGCTCATGCTAAAATTAGGGTTAGCTATGGTCTTATCAAGGAAGAGACCTATTCCTGTGCCTACGTGCACATTCTGAAAGTTTTCTGCTATTATGCTAGAGTTCCATTCCGCGCCTATCGCAGTGATGCTTCCGGTTATAAGGCCTGGGATTATGGCCATCAGGTATATCTTCCTCCATGCTGTCGCGCCCCTTATCCCGAACGCGTCTTTTACCTCAATAACGCTGTTTGGAAGGCTCTTCGCAACATTCATTGTGCTGAATATAAGATACCATACCCCGCTCAACACGAATACTATAAATGCAAGAAGCTCTCCCCCGTACGTATAACCCTTCATCAGCACAGCTATCTCAGGAAGAAGTATAGTAGCCGGTATAGATGCGATTATCTGGAAAAGGAGAAGGTAAACCGAGCCCTTCTTTGTTATGAAGAGTATATACACGCATGTGGGTATTGCTATTGCCAATGAGACGAGAAAAGCGAGCCACACCCTTCCGAAGGAGTAGAGAAGTGCCATCAGGACCACATATTCTCCTGCGGCAAGATTTGTTGTAAAAATGTAATAAAGGAGGGCAGCAGCAACCGCTGCGGCTAGCACGTAATATAGAGGGTTGTGGCCTCCGCCTTCATCATGCCGGGCAGCAACGTGCTGCTTCCTAGTTCTCTTCAACGCACCCCTTTCGGCCAGGTATGCAGAAATTACCGCCCTGTTTGTCTGAAGGTACTTCAAGAGCCTGAACTGTGCCACATGCCCGTAGAGCCTCCTGACCCTCCTCGTCTTAGCCTTAGATGCTGTCTGTTTTGTATATCTGACAACATAATCTTCAAGAGGCTTGAAAAAGAGGAGTCTGGTGAGCACTACAAAGAGTATAAAGACAGCAATCCCAAGAAGGTACCCGAACGTATTACCTGAGAGTGCAAGCCCCGTAAGCTCTACACCTATGCCATTCTTGACATGATATGCAGTATTTCCAGCAGAGAAGATCTCGCTTGTGACAAGATAAAAAAGCCCTATAGACCAGGAGAGCATAGACTGCTCTACAACGCGCGGCATGCTGGCAGGTATGTATATGCTCCTAAGCTTCTGCCAGCTTCCAAGCCCGTATAGGTTGGCAAGCTCAACAAATTCTTTAGGCATAGTCTTTATCGCTTCATAGACTCCGAATATTATATTCCACAGCATGCTTGTTATTATAAGAAAGATTACAGCAGCATTCACACCTATAATCGCAGGCAAAAAGCCTACAAAAACAAGCATAACGAACGGGAAGAACGCAACAATAGGTATGGTCTGAAAAACGTCTATAAGGGGAAGTATTACACGCCCAGCCCTTTCTGAAGTGGCTGCATATATGCCTATGCCCAAGCTCATGAGAACCGATATGCCAAGGGCTATGAACATGCGCACCCATGAGAATGTAGTATCGGTGAGTAAGACGGCTATTAGGCCCAGCAGGTTTGATGCAACCATATTACAAAGAATCTTTGAATTAATATAAGCCTTTGCCTTTTCTCCAAGGCAGACTCATTATCCATGGAGCGTAAATCCCACACCATTCACAGTAGTTCCGAAAGGAGTTTCCCACTGATACTATTTTCCCACTAAAGTTATTTAATACTGAGTTGATGGTATCGAAGAACAGGGCCGCACTTTCAGTCAAACTTCGGCATAAAGAGTGACTAAAAGTTATCGGATGTCCTCTGGGAAACTGGCCTTCTGTACTCAAGAAGATGTTCGGAGTATGGCGATATTACCATCATACTCACAGATGCAAAGATTTCAAGGACAAAAAGAATAGCAATATCGTCGAAAGATTACAGAATTTTGTAAGAAGCAAAACTCATCAAAGAAGAGGTTTCAGGAGTTTGAAAACAAGAAGACTGAATCTCCAGATGCTCTTCATTTATTATAATTTCGCGAGGGTCCAGACCTCATCAAGGAGCTTTGCGGAATAGAACGGAGGCTAAAGCTTACCCTCTACGATATAAACAAGGACCAAAAGGAAGCCAAATTTCTAGGAATAGACAAGGTTCCGGCCCTGGTTGTGGGAGGCAAGAAAATCTACAATGTCATTTACTTCGGCATACCTGCAGGGCATGAGTTCTCCTCTTTGCTCGGGGACATCATAGATGCTTCAAAAGGGACTACACCGCTTTCAAAGGTGACAAAGGAGAAGCTCAAGTCAGTCACGAAGCCGATAGATATAAAGGTATTTGTGACGCCGACCTGTCCGTACTGCCCCCAGGCAGTAAGGATAGCCCACCAATTCGCCATAGAAAACAGCATGATACGCAGCAGTATGATAGAGGCACAGGAGTTCACGGAACTCTCAAATAAATACTCAGTTATGGGTGTGCCTAAAATAATCATAAACGATTCCGCCTACCTCGAAGGAGCTCAGCCGGAGGAGGTATTCCTCGAATATGTACTGCAAGCCAATAAAGGCTGACTGAGAAGAGTAGCACGTTCAGTCTTGACAGCCTCCACTGCAAGAAACCTAACTATATCATGGCGGGCTTGTGAGGTGCGCAGGCACCGCACTTATGCCTACGTATATGGAGAGAAGGCTGCTTAGCATAAGAAAAATGATGAAGACGGTTATTATAACCATCCAGCCTATCCACCTATTCTTTTCCCCTGCTTCTGCCCTGTCAAGCATAAGCGTAACAGGATATCCCAATATACCTGATATTCCGAAGAAGAGATACAGGCCTAAGAGAGCACTCGGAGTTTTTGTAAGTCCTGCGGCATAGCCTTGCACGCCGTAGAATATTGACATAAGGCCGAGCAGTAGTGCAAAGAACCCCGTATACTGTAGATTGAGCTTCGAGTTAAGCGACCATGCGAAGCCTATGAAGAGAAGCCCTACAAGCGGATAGATATCATAAAAAAGGATGTTGTATGCAGAAGGCAGAGGCCATATAAACTGGCCAAATAGTCCGCTTACAAGAGCGTAAAAGCCAAGCAGGGCAAGAGGTATGGCAGCAGACCTTAAGGCAGAGCCATGCCTCTTCCTCCGCCTATAAAGCAAGGCGGCATGTAGCGTCACATACGCAACAGTAAGCCCCATGAAACCAAGTACAAAGAGCTGCACTGTCAGTATATCAATAAAAGGCATAATGATCGCTGCAATACAACAAATGAAATAGTAAGTAATATATAGCCTTCTCATACTTGCAGAGCATCCTGCAACTTAAGCACCGCCTGCATCCTTCTGCAGAAGTGCCTAGCAGTGCCTTTTTATTGTTATCACAACAAACTTGCTGAAAGAGGCGTGTCTGCATACCTCCAGATTATCCGGCAGTACCTTCCTAACTTCATCAACGCTAATGCTGTGGCTGCCTACCATAAACTTTGAAATCAGGCCCATCCTGCTCTTATCGACCTCATATATACGTATCTCGCCTTTTTCAGAGAGGACATGCCGTATTGCACTGAGAGAAACCTCCTTTTCTTTCCAATGGTGGAAAGAGAGCGAACTGAAGACAAGATCGAATTTCCTGCTGAACGGTATATGCCTTCCTGATCCCAGCGCGAAATGCACGCCGAGACCTCTGCTCTTTCTGCGTGCTATATGCAGCATGTCCCTTGAAGGGTCTATGGCATAAAGCCCGATCCCTTTGTTTTTCAGCGCAATGCCCCTCATTATCTCCCCAGTACCTGTTCCTATGTCAAGTATTGATCCGGCACCTGACAAGACCAGATCCCTTACGACAAAGGAGTAGAAATCGCGCATCTCTGAAAATCCTGTAAAGATGGCATAGAGCCTTGAGCTTATCAAGCCGAAGCGCTCCTCTCCCTTACTGTAATACTCTTCCACGTCGAACAAGCCCCTTCCTTATTTTTGAGCTTTTGTAAAACTCCTCGTTCAAAGAAGCTCTGAGCCTCACTATCTTCACATGCATGCCCTTCTGCTTCATCCATGCCTTTACCCTTTTGACACTTACCCTCTGGTCGTATCCGAAGACAACAACATCGGGTCTGAATCTGCTTATTATGCTGTACCTCTCCTCAGGTGAGGAGATACTGTTTCCTAGAACTGCCTTGTCAACGACCCTGAGCGCGCTAAGCATCCTTAATCTCTCTTTCTCGTTGAAGAAAGGAGCAGCGCCCTTGAACATGCGTATGCTCTCATCCCTCGCAACCACAACAATAAGCCTTCTCCCAAGCTTCTTCGCCTTTTCAAGGTACATGATATGCCCTGGATGCAGAACATCAAAAGAGCCGAAGGCCATTACTCTGTTACGCACGAACACAACCTATGCCTGTAAATGTAAGGTATTTAAGCATTTCCGTGTATATATATGTGAGCGATATTAATATAGGCTTATTTTCCCGCGACTACTGCAATATGCAGGAGGGATCACCATGCTCACACTGGACGAATTTACAAAATACATCGAAGAAAATAAAGGCAAGCGCAAATTCAAGCAGAGCGTTGAGCTCGCAATCAATTTCAAAGGCGTTGACTTCAGCAAGCAAGATAACAGGCTCAATCTTGAGGTAATACTTCCGAACGGAAAAGGCAAAAAGAGGAGCATACTTCTCTTTGCAAGCGAGCACACTCTTGCCGAGGCTGCTAGGAAGGAAGGCATGGAGGTCATAGATGGCAGTGCACTACAAGGCATAGCCTCAGATCAAAAGAGGCTCATCTCGCTGCTTGATTATGACCTTATCGCGCAGCCTAATCTTATGCCTGTCATTGCCAAAGCCCTCGGCCAGTTTCTGGGCCCCAGAAACAGGATGCCCAGGCCCGTGCCTCCTAACACCGACTTGAAGAGGCTGGGCAGCATGCTGGGCAATACCATATTTATAAGGAGCAAGGGCAGATACCTGCCTACAATGCATTCTGTAGTCGGCACAGAAGAGATGGAGCCTACAAAACTGTATGAGAATATAAACGAAGTGATATCCGGAATAAACAAGAAGGTAGGGGCAAACCACATAAAGTCGGTATATGTAAAGATGACCATGTCTAAGCCGGCAAAGCTCATGTAAGGTGCTATTATGCTGAAAGCTGAAAAAGAGGCGTTCGTGAAAAAACTAAGCAGCGACATAAAAGTCTATAAGACTATAGGCATAATGCCTATGGCTTCAACGCCTGACAGGCTCTTTCAGAAGATAAGGAATGAACTAAAGCCAAGCACAAGGATAGTAGTGGCAAGGAAGAGCCTCATAAATCGCAGCCTTGAAGAGAGCGGATTCAAAATCCTGATGCCCTACGCGAGCGGAAACATGGCCCTGATACTATCAGAGAAAGAGCCTTTCGAACTCTATAAGAACATAAGCTCTAATAAGATAAAACTTATAGCAAAACCAAATCAGATCTCAAACGAGGATATAAAGATAGAGGCAGGCGAGACCTCTATAGCCCCAGGCCAAGCTGTCACAGACCTCAAGGCTGCAAAAATAGACGTGCAGATACAAAAGGGTAAGGTTGTAATCTCAAAAGACAAGGTGCTGGTCGAGAAGGGTGGCAAGATAAGCAGCGCCCTGGCTAAGGCGCTAAAGATGCTTGATATATTCCCATTCGAGGCAAGGGGAAAGCTAAGCGCTCTCTTATACGAAGGAACGCTCTTCACAGAAGCCGCGCTTTCTATAGATGCAGCATACGTATCATCGCAGCTAGCACAGGATTTCGCAGCTGCAAATATGCTCGGTACGGCAATAGGCCACATAACGCCTTATAACGCGCCAGTGTTTATAAGGAAGGCATTTGCGCAGGCGCTCGCTATAGGCCTTGAGGCCGGAATCTACGAAGAAGAGATTGTAAAGGCTATGCTTAACATAGCCCCGCTATACGCGTCAGTGTTAAATGCTTATATTAAAGAAGATAAAAGGTGAAAAAATGGAATACATATACGCTGCTCTACTTTTAGATGCAGCAGGGAAGGAGATAAACGAGACAAACCTTGAGGGAGTGCTCAAATCTGCAGGATTTGAGCCTGACGATGCCATGGCAAAGTCTGTCGCAAAATCACTCAAGGAAGTAAGCATAAAGGATGTCATAAAGAACGCCCAGGTAGCGCAGGCAGCACCTGCGCAGCAGCCTGCCCACAGCGCAAAACCTGAAGAAAAGAAGAAGGAGGAGAAGGAGGAGAAGGTCAGCGAAGAGGAGGCAGCAGGCGGTCTTGCGAGCCTTTTCGGCTGAATTCCCGCAAAGATTAGACACACGCAATGAGTACGCATAAACTATATAAATTGTGCATACGGTTAATAGTTAGGTGCAAAACATGCAAGCATACGTAGAGAAGCCAAAATGCACTGGATGCGCTCACTGTTTTGACGTCTGTCCTGTCGCTGTTTTCCAGATGAAGGATAGGGGATCACCAGAGGCAAATGCAGATGTTGCTCCGGAGAACGACAGGTGGAAAGGCACAAGCGAGCCTGCAGTGGTATCAAAGTGGTCAAGCGTCCAGGACGGGCATAAGCACTTCGCAGAGAAGTATGAAGGGAACAGCGGAGGCATCTCTGTAGCTGTGGCCGGCCCAGCATGCATACTGTGTCAGGCCTGTCTTATCGAATGCGAAGGCGAGTGTATAGTCATAACTGACGATTCAAACAACGTGTATAAATCCATATACAAATAATGTCGGTAGATATGATGTCTGAACGTATAAGATGCTCCCACATACTCGTAAAGAATGAGCAGCAGGCAAGAGACATACTTGCAAGGCTCAGCAAAGGAGAGAAGTTCTCGGCGCTTGCCGCGGAGTGCTCAATAGATGGCTCAAGGAAACGCGGTGGGGATCTAGGCTTATTCTCACACGGCTCAATGGTGCGTGAATTCGAAAATGCAGCTTTCGCCCTGAAGAAGGGCGAGACCTCAGGCATAGTAAAATCACAGTTCGGCTACCATATAATCAAAAGGACACTGTAAGTGCTATTACATTCTTGGGATATTTAGTGGGTTAAGCTGCTGTTAGACTAACTGAACTTGCTAGTTCTGGCAGTAAAGATTATCGTTGCTGTAGGTAAGTGACACCCTCCCACCGCTAAAGCGTATGGGCTTCCCCCTTATTATAAGGGATT
>CAZOFK010000020.1:0-10854 GCA_964579185.1 Microcaldota archaeon | reverse complement strand
AAATGGATAGGGATATAAACGCATCGATAAATATATTGCATAGGGCAACTACCGTTGGGCAGACGGGAAGTAACGCTCGTGGAGATGGAATAAGAGAGATTCCGCCGTCGAATCGAGAACTAATCCCTTATAATAAGGGGAAGCCCATACGCTTTAGCGGTGGGAGGGTGTCACTTTTTATCTGATATTTTTATATCAGTTTCTGGAAGAGCCGGACAACTTTGTTTTTGGCTTATGGTTAATGCCGGTGTTTGATTGGAACGCACGCTGCTGCTATCGAAGAGGATGTCTTTGGAGAAGGTAACTCTCTCAGATGCGCATTGCCATCTCGACCTTTTCGAAAGACCTGACGAAGCAATCATGAAAGCAGTAGACGATGGTATAGGCATCATGATTACTGCAGGGACTGACAACAAGAGCAATACGGCAGTGTTTAATATTGCAAAAGGCGCAAATGTATACGGGGTCATAGGAATAGGCCCTGATGCTGCGCATACGGATTCAGGATATGTAGAGGGCATAGAAGAGCTGCTGAAGAGCAATAAGAATATAATAGGCATAGGGGAGGTAGGCCTTGACAGGAAGATAGAGGATAGGGATATGAAAGCGCAGCTTGATGTCTTTACCAGGCAGGCTGAAATTGCGGTGTCGCTTGATGTTCCTCTCGTGATACATTCGAGAATGGCGCTTGGTGATGTGATTGGCGTACTTGCCGAAAACGCTGTGAAGAGGGCAGTCTTTCATTTTTTTGAGGGAGGTGAAGAGGAGGCAAAGAAGCTTGAGAAGATGGGATACCTGATTTCTCTGCCTCCGATCGAATCAGGAAGGATGAAAAGGGTTATAAAGAGCATTGATATAGATACTATATGTGCTGAGACTGATTCGCCTGTTGTCGGGAAAAGCCCTTCTGATGTAAGGCAGGTAATAAAAAAGGTGTCTGAATTGAAGAACATTCCGTTCGACTATGCAGGTGAGAGGATAACAGAAACTATTAAAGATTACTTTTATATATAATTAACACGGGCCCGTAGCTCAGCTTGGATAGAGCGGCAGCCTTCTAAGCTGATGGCCGCGGGTTCAAATAAATTCTTAGGAATTTTGAGAGTCCCGCCGGGCCCGCTATTAAGGATGGTTAGATGGAAAGCGACAAAAAACTGGATGAAGAAATAATGCGCATAAAGCAGCAGATAGATATACTGCTGAACGACAACAGCGTGCCGAGGAACGTCAAGACGGCGCTTGATGAGGCAAAGAAGGCGCTTGGTGAGAGCGGCAGCTATTCTGTAAAGTCCTCCGCAGCTACGTACAAGATAGATGAAGTAAGCAATGACATAAATCTGCCGCCTTACGCCAGAACAGTCATCTGGAACATACTTAGCATGCTTGAATCGGTAAAGGACTAGCTGAGCAATGCTATACCTCGGGTTTGGCCCGCTTTACAGGGCAGCTTGGACAACATTGCATGGATTGCGCAGAGGCAGTATTAATATCTGGTCGGCAATTCCTGTACTGTAAGAAGCTGCTGGGGATATAATGGAAAGGGCATTGGTCGAGGAGCTCGCAAGAAGGCTTAGCGGCAAGGCTGTCATAGGCGCTGACCTGGCTGATTCTGACATGAAAGGCGCTGACATAGAGTCGGTAGCGGCCATGGCAGTGGCTTTCTTCGATAAGTATGAAGGCATGAAGCTGCTCGATAGAGGCACGCTTGAGAAGATAATCGAGAAGCTGGGTGAAGAGAAAATGCCTATGCAGATAGAGATAATAAAGCCTTCAGGATTCAAGCCTGAGGCCAAGGACATAGAGCCCGATTTTAAGATACATAGCATAGAAAAGGGGAGGACGGCAGCCACTGTTGCTGATTTTTCATCGCACTTCAGGGACAGACTGGCGCGGCTGAGGAGGATAATAGAGGCCGGGAGAGGCCTTCCGGCAGGCCTCATAAACAGCATAGATAAGATAGGCAGCTATGCGAATGGAAGGGAGGTGAGTATTGTAGGCATGGTCTATGACAGGATAATAACAAAGAAGGGCAATGTTCTTGTCATGCTTGAGGATGAGAGTGGCATGGCTAAGGTTATTTTTATAAAGCCTGAAGGCTTTAGGAGAGGTGCAGACAATACCTTTGAGATAGCCTCGAAGATTGTACAAGACGAGGTAATAGCAGTACGTGGCAAGGTCTCCTCGCCTTTCATTATAGCCAATTCTGTAATATGGCCCGACATACCAGTGAGGCAGAGGAAGAGGAGCGAAGAGAGGATAAGCATAGCCTTCACCTCAGACATACATGTAGGAAGCAGATTGTTCATGGAGAAGAATTTCAGCAGGTTCATAGAGTGGCTCAACGGGAACGTTGACAGAAATAGGGAGATGGCCTCTAGAATAAAGTACCTGGTGATTGCAGGAGACGTTGTAGATGGAATAGGGGTTTATCCGAATCAGGATAAGGAGCTTAGCATAGGTGACATATACAAACAATACGCAGTATTTTTTGATTTCCTTTATGAAATACCAGAGTATATACATGTTTTTGTACTTCCTGGGAACCATGATGCTGTGCAGAGGGCGGAGCCCCAGCCCGAGCTCGACAGGAGGCTCTTCGGCGAGCTTAAGCAGAGCAATATACACCTCTTATCGAATCCGGCGTATGTTGAGCTGCACGGCCTTACTCTGCTCTCATACCATGGCACCTCCCTTGATTCTGTAATACAGGGAGTAAAAGGCTGTAGCTATTCCAGGCCTGAAGGAGCTATGCTTGAGCTCCTGAGGAAGAGGCATATATCCCCTATATATGGATACAATCCGATAATGCCTGAAAGGCAAGATCCTCTTGTGATAGAGAGAGTTCCAGACATACTTCACATGGGACACCTCCACAGGAATGGCTATTCTGAGTATCATGGCACGCAGATAATAAACAGCGGCACTTGGCAGTCGAGGACTTCTTATCAGGTAAAGCTCGGGCATCTGCCTACTCCGGCGGTGCTGCCTGTTTATGACGCGGCAGAAGGCAGCGTTGTTCCGGTAGATTTCAACGAGGCGTAATTTGTGGAGATAGACGGCTATTTCAGGCTTCTCTCGGACAACTTTCAGAGGGAATACAAGGTAGCTGCGGATGCTAGGAAAAAAGGGTTTGACCCTAAAGATGTCGTAGAGATAATGCCGGCTCCTGACCTCGCCAGCAGGGTTGAGGGGTTAATAGGGCTTGAAGGAATAGGAAGGCTCATACGTAAGAATATAGGAGGACAAGGAAGAAGCAGGCTCGCCTTCGATGTCGCCAGGGAGATATGCACAGATGCGGGTTTTGAAAAGTACAATACCACTGAAAGGATACTGCTTGCCGTCCGCGTGGGTACCGCTATACTTACTGAAGGGGTGCTTGTGGCCCCTACAGAAGGCATACAGGGGATAGTAGGTTACAGAAACCCTGATGGCACTTCCTATATATCAGCATTATATGCAGGGCCTATACGCGGCGCGGGAGGGACTGCAGCTGCGCTCTCGGTTGCGCTTGCTGACTTCGCGAGAAAGATATTCAACATCGGCGAATATAAGCCTACTCGGGAAGAGATTGAGAGGTATGTTGAGGAGGTGGAGTTATACCACACAAGGGCTGCGAGACTTCAATACCGCCCTAGCGATGACGATGTCAGGATGATAATATCAAACTGTCCGGTGTGCATAGATGGTGTACCTACGGAGAATATAGAGGTAAGCGCGCATGGGAACATAAGAAGGCTTGACGCCGAAGGTAGGGACTCGCTGCTGACAAACAGGGTGAGGGGGGGCGTGCCGCTTGTCTTATGCGAGGGCATAGCGCAGAAGGCGAAGAAGATGCTCAAGGAGACAAAGGGCGTAGGCCTCGACTGGGGGTGGCTTAACAATATAATAAAGGTGGAACTAAAGAAGTCGTCATCAGAAAGGGATAAGGAGGATGCCGTCTTCCTTGAAGAGCTTGTAGCGGGAAGACCCATACTGGCATACCCGGGGCGTATGGGGGGTTTTAGGCTCAGATACGGAAGAAGCAGATTTACAGGGATAGCTGCAAAGGGTTTTAACCCCGCGACCATGATAATAGTAGACGGGTTCATAGCAGTAGGCACACAGGTGAAGGTGGAGCTTCCTGGCAAGGGCTGTGTTGCGATGCCTGTCGATTCCATAGAGGGGCCTTTTGTAGTGCTAAGAAACGGAAATGCGCTTAGAATCAATGAGGCTGAGACAGCGCTGAGGCTGAGGGACGATGTCGCAGAGATACTCTCCTTGGGGGATATATTAATAACATACGGAGATTTTAAGAAATCGAATACACAGCTCAGGCCCTCGAGCTACGTCGAAGAGATATGGAACTCTGAGTTCGAAAGCGCGTCGGGCAGGAAGCCTGAGGCCATAACCGAATTCAGGCAGGCGTATCTTGCATCTTCCGAGTATGGCATACCTATGCATCCGATGTTCCTTTTCGAGTTCCAGGGCGTAGACATGCAGATGCTAAGCGGGCTTGCCTTGAGGGTCCTCGCCTCACTTGGCGATGTGCGCTCGCTTTTCAGCATCGATTCGGTTGTGCTCCCGAATGATGGAACAAAACGCACGCTTGAGCTGCTCCTTGTGCCGCACAGTGTTTCTGAAAGCGGGATAAGCATATCGAGAGAATATGCGCAGAGCCTTATCGCATCTCTCGGCTTCGCAAAAGGAGCGGATGGAGCATTAGATGATGCACAGAAAGTCATGGAAAGATACCCCTCGGCAGGGAATGTGATTGAATTCTTAAACAGTATGGCGCCATTCAGGATAATGCGCAGGTCTACAACGATAGGCGCAAGGATAGGAAGGCCCGAGAAGTCGAGAGAGAGGCTCATGAAGCCTGCGCCCCATGCTCTCTTCCCCATCTCAGACTACGGGGGAAAGGAGAGGAACATAGCTAAGGCTGCGATGTTAGACTCAAGAAAATTCAGGTCGGAGGTGAAGGTTGAGATCTCAAGATATAGATGCGTAAGGTGCATGCGCATTGTTGATACTGCGTATTGCTACGACTGTGAGAGCAAGGCAGTAGTTGAGAGGAGATGCGCAAGGTGCGGGGCTGTTGTTGCAGGAGCCAAGTGCCAGGTGTGTGGCGCTGAGAGCATAGCTTATGAGGAGCGCGGCATAAATCTGCCGAAGATTGTAGCCAATAGCATGGGAAGAATAGGGGTAAGCAAGATGCCGAAGATTGTCAAGGGTGTAAGGGGCCTGACAAACAGGAACAAGGTTCCTGAGGCTCTTGAGAAAGGTATACTCAGGGCCCTCAATGACATCTACATATTCAAAGACGGGACTGTGCGCTTCGACGCTACAGACGTACCAATAACGCATTTCTATCCTGATGAATTTGGTGTCGGGGTCGAAAGATTAAGAGAATTAGGCTATACTAAGGATTATACGGGGAATGAGCTTCTGAGCAGCACCCAGCTTGTGGAGCTCAAACACCAGGACGTTATACTTAACAGGAGGAGCATGGAGTACTTCCTGCGTGTCTCGCATTTTGTTGATCAGCTGCTTGAATCGCTCTACGGGTTGGGCCGCTTTTATAACGCGATGAGCATATCTGATATTATAGGGAGGATGGTAATAACGCTCTCTCCGCATACGTCATGCGGTGTGCTTAACAGGATAATAGGGTTCACTGATGCAAGCGTGGGTTTTGCCCATCCGTATACAATCGCTGCCAGGAGAAGGAATTGTGACGGCGATGAGGATACCAGTATGCTGCTTCTCGATGCCCTCCTTAACTTCTCAAGGGAATTTATGCCAGGCAGTATAGGGGGCAGCATGGATACGCCGCTTATACTCACGCTTAACGTTATGCCTGAGGAGGTGGACGACGAGGTGCATGCCATGGAAGTTGTAGAGAGGTACCCTCTAGATTTCTACGAGAAGGCATGCAACTATGCGTATCCGTCAGAGGTGGCGCTTGAGCTTGTTGAGGGAAGGTTGGGAAAGGATAGTATATTCAGCGGCCTTATGTTTACGCATCACTCATCTGCAAATGCCATACGCAGTTCTCCGAGGAGAAGCAGGTATACTGAGCTGAAGAGCATGCAGGAGAAGGTCGATGCTGAATTCAGACTCATGGACAAAATATATGCCATAAACAAGAGCGATGCCGCGCGCAAGCTTATCCTGAGCCATTTCATACCGGATATTATAGGCAACCTGCATTCATTCTCAAGGCAGGCATTCAGGTGCACCTCGTGCAATGCCAAATATAGGAGAGTGCCCCTCTCAGGTAAGTGCGCCAAGGACGGTGGCAAGCTCCTTCTCACTATATCTAAAGGCAGCATTGAGAAATATCTTGATATGGCTATAGGACTTGCCGAGCGATACGGGCTTGACCCTTATATAAGGCAGAGGCTGCTGCTAATAAAAGAGGAGATAGCGGGCTTCTTTGAGGAAGCCGTAAAAGAGGGCGCAGCAAATGGGCAGTTCAGCCTTGCGCGCTACATGTAACTGCGTTTAGTGCCACTATCAGCTATGCGCACTGCCTCTTCGAATATGTCCATGCCTTTTTTCATGCTTGCCTCTGATATTGTTATTGGTGGTATGAGGCGTATGGAGGAGATACCTGCAGGCAGAAGAAGAAGACCGCGCTCGAAGCAAAGCCTGAGCACCTTATCGCGCGCATTAATTGCAGGCTCCTTTGATTCCTTGTTCTTCACAAGCTCGATGCCTATCATCATGCCCAGGGCGCGCACATCGCCCACTATCTCGTAGCGCTCCTTTAGCTCCTCGAGCCTTTTTACCATGTAGGCATGCTTCCTGTATACCATACTTCTGAGGGAGCGCTTGTTTTTAGAGAGATACTCTAGCGAAGCATTGGCCCCGGCTATGGCTGCAAGGTTGCCGCCGAACGTGTTTGAGTGGGAGCCCTCAGGGATGTCACCGAGAGACCTCCTGCTTATTGTCACACCCATAGGCAGGCCTGCGCCTATGCTTTTAGCCATCGTGTAGATGTCGGCATCGACCTTGAAGTTGTCAAGCGCCAGGAAGGTGCCCGTACGCATATATCCTGACTGCACCTCGTCTGAGACAAGCAGGATGTTGTTCTCGCTTGCCATCTTCCTCAGTTCCTTGATAAATTCAGGAGGGGGGACTATGTAGCCGCCTTCTCCCTGCACGGGCTCTACGAATATGGCTGCGACTTCCCCCGTTGTAACCTCCTTGCTTAGAGGGTACTTCCTTATGTAATCGGCGCAGGCTATGCCGCATGATGGATATTCCTGCCCGAACGGGCATCTGTAGCAGTATGCGAACGGTGCATGCAAAGCTGCCCCGAACGGGCCGTAGTGTTCGCGCTGCACGCCTCTTGAAGCAGTGAGCGAGAGCGAGCCCATTGTGCGCCCGTGGAATGCATTGTAGAATGCGAGATGGTATGTGCGCTTTGTGAATATCCTTGAGAACTTAAGTGCTGCTTCGTTGGCCTCTGTGCCTGAGTTGGAGAAGAAGACTCTGCCGAATCCTTTTGGGAAGAACCTCACAAGCCTTTCGGCAAAGGTCACAGGAAGCTCAGAATAGAAGTCAGTGAACGCCGCATGCATGAGCGTGTCTACCTGCTTCTTTATCGCCTGGCGGGCGCTGCTTACAGAGTTTACCCCGAAGTTATATACGCTTACGAAGCTTGTGAAGTCTATGTACCGCTTTCCTTCTATGTCATACGCATAATCTTTGTCGCCGCGTTGCGCTACGAAAGGATATGGCTGCCTCGTTGTAGTTATCATGATCCTGCTGTCCCTTTCTATGACTGAGAGCGCTCTTTTCCCTGTCATTATACAACGCCTGACTTCTCCGTGCTGTCCGGGCTGCGTTTTAAACGCCTTGCACCCAGCTTCTCAACCTGCTTCTGGTCAAGCTCTAGCGCAGCATATACCTCTTCGCTGTTCTTAGGGTTTACTTTTTCAGAGAGAAACTCGAGATGCGATATGTTGCAGCGCCTTTCCTTCGGCCTTGAATGCGTCATTATAGACACAAAGTTGGAATCTATGGTTTTTATTATAACGGCGCGCTGCCCTGCATCCCTGCCTAGCCTTTTTATGCAAAGTCTTCCTTCTTCAACAAGCACCTTATACACCTTTCACTTTTTTATTCAACTCGCTTATTATTATATCTGCAAGCTCCTCGGGGAGCTTTCCGTCAGTATCTATCACAATGTTGAATGGCTTCATGTCCTTTCCGAATTCTATACCGTAAAGTCCTTTATATAGCTTTATGTTCTCTCCATCGCGTATGCGTATAACGTTTTCGCTTTTCTTCAGCTCTATGCCGTCGCGCTTCGCCATGCGTTCGGCTCTGCGCTCTACGCTTCCGGAGAGCCAAATCTTGAAGCCATTTTCAGTTATCCATGGCGCAGTGTAGCTTGTTATCACTATGTTGCCTGCCTCTATCTTCTTTTTTAGGTACCTATCTGCATCTTTATCGAAATCGGGGTTGGCTTCCCTTTCCTTGAGGAACCTTATGCCTTCTTTTGTGTCCCACCAGTCTTCTCCCGATATGTTGTAACCCTTTTCTGCGGCCATCTCCTTGAGTATGTCTCCGCCGCCCATTGCTTTGAGATTCAGCCTCTCTGCCAATATCTTTGCGAGCGTCGTCTTGCCTACGGCGGGCATGCCCGATATTATGATGGCCTCCATCCTATATACACTGTTTATATCTATATAAAGAAGCGGTTAATGGGATATCATCTGGAGCACGTAGCTGCGTTGCCTGATGCCTATGTCGTTGAGCTTCATCTCGCCGTTCTCTATCCTGCTTGCCAGCTTTATAACGCTGCTTGAACATGATGAACAGAGGGTGCCTCCGAAAAGCCTTGAGTTTGTCCTTAGAGACTTTCCTTTTGAGTCTCTCTTTATCGAAATCCCGTTGAGTTCCATTCCGCAGATGGCGCAGTGAGGCATGGAGTTCTTCCTCCTCTCGTAATGTAAGGTATGCCTACCTCTCTGGGTCACCCTGTGGAGTTTTCTGAAACTATTACTTCTGTGCATGGGCTTTGGCATATATTAACCTAGACGCTTATTCTGCCGCTTATGATGTCTTAGCTGAACGCTGTTGGCACAAGCAAAGCAGTAGATAAGATATATGAAGAAAAGTATATAAATACATTCAACAGAGTGTTCTCGCAGGAGACTTCAGTGCGTTATCTTTCTTACGGTATGGCTTTTTGGCAAATGTGATATCATCCCACCTCTAAACAGTAGTTCCGAAAGGAGTTTTACACTGATACTATTTTCCCACTAAAGTTATTTAATACAATCGTAATTATTCATTTTGTGATACAAAAACCCATCTGAATAGTTGAAAATTGTAGTAAAAGCACTATCCTAAAAGCTTCAGCTAACGAGGATATCTGTGTACTTCAAGAACAAATGAAACTAAGGCGGTTTCTCTTTTGAAATTGCAAAGTATCAGCCTATCCTGCCTATGAAAAGGTCAGGAGGCGAAGAGCCGTAGATCTCGTTGGACTTTATCAGGTCTATTGTCTTGAACTTGTAGTACTTCTTGAGGAAGAACGGGTTGCGCATGTTCTCGTATACCGAGAAGGATTTCTTTACAGTCATCCCGTACATGCCGATCCCTAGCAATTACCCTTTGAATGAATATATATGTTCCACAGACTGGATGAGAATAGGCGCAATGTATCTTTTGAGACATGATAGCTCCATTTTGTCTCAGATGTGCCACAAGAATTATATGCTGAAAGTAGGAAATAGGATTATGGGGCCTGTAGAAAAATATATGTCATATGAGCGGAGCATGGAGGTCTTGTTGGAGAGGGTTTTGCGTAAAGGTAAAGACGCGCCGAGAGAAGATCTTGAAAGGATAGGAAGTATTGTCGAGACCTACAGGGGAGGTTCGATAGTAGTCAAGGTGGGTGAATCGGCGCTGAGGGGCGATAAAAACGGCAACATAGTAGATAACATAGGTGTGTTGCTCAGTCTGGGCATACGGATAATCTTGGTTCATGGAGGTGGAAAGGAGATAGACAAAGAGATGGAAAAGAGGGGACTGAGGATAGTGAAGGAGGACGGGCTTCGAGTTAGCAACGAAGAGACTGTGAAGGTTGTGGAAGAGGTCCTGACTAAGATAGGGAGCGGGGTTATCAAGACGCTGAAAGAGAATGGAATAGACGCTGTGCAGATTCTTGGGCATGAAGGCGTGCTGAATGTTGAGAAGATTTCTGAAGAGCTGGGTTATGTAGGAAGCGTGAAAGAGGTAGGGACCAAGAGAATATCCGAATCCATCAACGCGGGGATAGTGCCGGTAATTACACCGTTGGGCTCTTGCAATGGCCATGTCTATAATATAAACGCAGATTTCGCAGGAAGTTCAATAGCAAGTACATTGGGCTCGGAGAGGATAGTCTTCATAACAGACACAGACGGAATACGTGATAGCAAAAACACCTACAGGCGCGAACTCTCAGTCGAGGAGTTGGAGTCTTTGATAAAGAATGGGGTGATAAGCGAAGGCATGATACCAAAGACCAAAGCTGCAATGCATGCGGTCGAGAATCACGTAAATGCGAGCATAATAAACGGCATACATGTGGATTCTATGTTATCGCACCTCTTCCGCCGCAACGGTTCTGGAACAAGGATAGATCGGAGGGAGTAGGTTGGTAAGGATAAGGGCAGCAAGGCTGGAAGATGTAAGAGGCATTATGAAGCTTGTTAATAGGGAGAGTGCAAGATCTCTGGCTGTGATGAAGATTTCGGAACGAGAGGTAGAGAGATGGATAGAGGCTGGCCTCTCTCTTGTCGCGGTGGGCAGGGAAAGGATAGTAGGGCATCAGGCTCTGAATGTCTGGCCTAAGTCGGGCTGGGCTGAATTAAG
>CAZOFK010000019.1:0-10953 GCA_964579185.1 Microcaldota archaeon | reverse complement strand
TAACAGCACTGGAAGCGCGTAAACCAGCACAACACTAAAGCCAGCACTTCGACAAAAAGCGAAGCGGCAACTAATTATTTATACATTTGCCTGCCATTTTATAATATAACTGTATTGTAGCGACATTTGTAGTAGCTACTGCTTCTATTATTGTTTATTGTTATATCATAGAAGAATCCGCATAATACCACGATTAATGTGATGATATGGCTAATCTGAGGATATACGAAACATCCAGTGAGCAGCTTCGCTTCGAGCTACTCCTAAAATCCCATCCAACTGACGCACTTTTCAGTGTTCTTGAAAGGAATAAACCCAAGTCTATAGGCAAAGAGCAATATCAACTTGATACCATACTCGGAATAGGCAGAGCGCTCGGAAGTAGAGCAAGCCTCGACGCTTATGACCAGCATGGATTCCCTCTTGTCATACGCGCTGTACAATATTCGCTACGAGAAAAAGACACATCAGTGCTAGAAGAGCTTATCAGAGAGGGCATGCCGCTGAAAGCTACCGATCCTTCAGGAGCCACGCCACTCATGTGGTGTGCATTCTCGGGCAACGAGTTGCTCTTGGACTACATGCTAAGTATACCTGCATTCAGGCAGACTATCAATAAGGAAGACAAGATAACAAGGAAAACAGCCCTCGAGTATTCAGTAGATATAAACTTGAATGCTGTGCGCCTTAGAAATTTCAGGAAACTTATAGAAGCCGGCGCCGAACCTAACCATACAAACAGTTCACATACGTCACTGCTGATGAAGATGGCAAACAGGAGGCAAACCAAAATGGTAAGCGTCCTGTTAGAGTATCCAAGCGTAATTGAAAATATAAATGCCAAGGATGATAAAGGCAACACTGCAATAATATATGCTGTTATGGCTATTTCAGGCCTGAATATAGACAGCGCCACAGATGCCTTACGCATACAGAGTGAAGATTATAAACCATTGGCAATGATAAAAAAGCTAACGAAGTACGGCGCAGACCCCGAGATAGCTAACAAAGAGGAAAAAAATGCACTATTCTATGCAAAATCTATCAAAAGCATTCCAGAGAGTGCAGGGCCTTCGCTTCGCGATATGGTCCTGGAAGCGTTAGGCTCAAAGGTGTACACTCCAAATGCCGCTGTGGCTGCTGTCGATACTCGTAATATTATGAAAGAAATGCGTCGCAGTGACGCAGTAGTAGAGAAGCAAATGCGCAGTGACGCAGTAGTAGAGAATCAAAAGCCGAGAAGCAAAAGAAGCGTATAAGCACTCACAACTGATTTATTCAGAGCAGGCTCTCTTCGGCGACCTCCGCTTCATTTACCCCGCTGACGCCCTTAAGCTTCTCCTCAATGTCCGCGCTGCCTATGCTATCATCATGTACGAAAAGCACCTTCAGGACCTTTATACCGAAGGCGACCTCCTCTAACTGCATGCTCTTTGGCTTAAGCTCCTCGCTTATCTTCCTGCTTACCTCTTCCTCCTTCCCGTTTTCGATATACACCTTAAAGAGCGTGGCAACATTTCCCATCACGGTCCCTCAAAATTACATTTTGTACATCTGTATCTGGTGCGCGTCTTCCTGCATTCGTGGCATCTGATTATGGCCTCGCCGCTGCAGCTAGGGCATTTGAATGAGACATAATTATCGGTGAGCCTTCCGCATGATGTACAAACCTTTCCTTGAAGTACCATACTACCACATTGCCAAGGTGCTCAATAATCAGGGCTATATAAGAGCTACAAAAGACACAAGTAATCTATAACAACAAATGCTTATATGCCTTTGCCTCTTTCTGGATGAAGCGCAATGTCAAGTGCAGTCCAGCGAACAAAGTATATAAAGCCTATATACAGAATATCATAAATGCGGCTCGCGACGGACACGTGGTGTAACTTGGATAGCACGGCAGCTTGCGGAGCTGTTAGTTGCGGGTTCAAATCCCGCCGTGTCCGCTCACTTCATGTGCCGAAACGTCTGGCTCATAACCGCAGATCCTGCTTTCTTGAGAGATATCTGCCCAACTTGTCGTAATGGTTATTTGCAAAGGTCTCTTTCCAAAACCTATCATACTCCATGCAACTCATCTCTGCAACGGTCTTCTTCCAACCATTCGGGATGAATATTCTGTCAATGCTCCATCCCTTAATCTTATTTCCTCTTATCCCTTCGGCAAGCCTGCCTCTCAGGACCGTTTCAAAAGTCTTGAAACATTCGAATTTCGGTTCATAAAGAACAGCGACATTGATGAACGACGCTGCTCTTTTCCTGCCTTTTACAAGAGTAAGAATGCCGTCTTCTCCCAGTGTTTCAAATGTAAGTTTGAGCAGTGCTCCGGGAAAGCCGTTAAGGGCATTTATCTTTACCCCTGAATCCTCAACCATAAACATGTCCTTGGCCTTATTACTAGCATATCTTGCCTTGTATTGCGCAACTTTCCTTACATCAAGCTCCTGAATCTCTTCAAGATGCAGACTTCGCTGCCTTACCTTAATCCCGTATTTGTTGAGAACCCTCCTCGCTGCGTCCATCTTTACGCTGTTAGATGTTATAAACTCAAGCTCCATCGTTGTACCCAATTTATCCATCCGGTATACAAAGTATTAAATGTTTCTTCTTACATAAACTTAAGTAGGAATGAGTAAAATGCGATGTCATGGCCAATGAAACTTCAGGAGATAATAAAAAAAGCGACGATGAAGTCATGCAGCTAAGGTATTTGCAGTCACTATACACACAGCAGTACGAAGTCCTTGAGAATGAGATAGCCACATACTCATTCACTATAGCAGCGGTGGAGCGCAATATAAACATACTTGAAGATTCAGGTAGGATAGAGGGCTCCAATGTGTTGCTGAGCGGGGAAGGCGGCACGTACATCGAGGCAAGTGTAAAATCAATGCAGAAGGTAATAACATACGTTGGCGCAGGCTATCTTGTGGAGAAGGATGTAGCCGAAGCAAAGGCTTTTCTGGATGCAAACAAGAAGAGGCAGGAGGAGGATTTCAGGAAGCTCATTGCAGAAAAGCAGAGGCTCGAGTCAGAGCTCATAGACCTCTCTTACGCGCTTTCATCAACACAATGAGTCTGAACCTTCATCGCTTTCTTTCTAGTGTACGGCATCAGTTTTTACAATGCCGGTTGAGAGAAAGGTATAAATCAGAGTCGGCTAAATGTTGAAATAGCGGCGTAGGTTTTTTTATGTTCGAGGGAATTAAGAAGAAGTTCTCAAACTTCATAGACTCATTTTCAAAGAAAGAAGAGGATATAGCAGAGGAAGCAGTATCTGCGCCTGAGACTGAACCGCAAAAGGAAAGGCACGAAGTTCCGGAGGCGCATGAGCCTAAATCCGAGGCCCTTGCGCCGGAGCAGCATGCTCCTAAGCGAAAAAGACCTGAAGAGCATGTGTCAAAAGCCAATGCTATGCCTCCTCATTCTGCTGCAAAGGCTTCGCAGCCCAGGGTAGGTATTGCAACAAAGCTGAAGGGAACCATACTGCGCGAGGTAAGCATAAGCGATAGCGACCTTGAACCGTTCCTCGATGACCTCAGGTCATCGCTGATACAGTCCGATGTAAATTATGGAGCAGCTGAGAGGATCATAGACCACATGAGGAAAGATCTTCTAAGCAGGAAGCTTTCAGTAAAGGGCATAGACAAGGAGGTAAAGGGCATACTAAGAACGGCGCTGCTTGAGATATTGGACAAAGGGGCAGGGATCGACATCCTAGCACTTGCAGCAGAGGCAAAGAGGAATGGCCAGCTGCCTTTCAAGATCCTCTTCCTAGGGCCTAACGGCGCAGGGAAGACGACTACAATGGCAAAGATAGCGCATCTGTATATAAAGAATGGCTTCGCATGCGTCTTCTCAGCAAGCGACACGTTCAGGGCAGCGGCAGTGGAGCAGACACTTCATCATGCGAAGATGCTCGGCATAAACGCCATAAAAGGTGCTCACGGCGCAGATCCCGCAAGCGTGGCATTTGACGCTATAGCACATGCTAGGGCGCACGGCATAGAGGTAGTGCTGATAGACAGCGCCGGACGCCAGGAAACAAACAGGAGCCTCATGGAAGAGGTAAAAAAGATGGTGCGCGTAGCAAAGCCTGACCTCAAGATCTTTATAGGCGAAGGGATAGCAGGCAATGCGCTGCTGGAGCAGGTCACTCAGTTCAAAGAGGCATGCGGCCTTGACGGAGTCATACTGACTAAACTGGACTGCGATGCAAAGGGAGGCAATACCCTCTCAATACTCAGCGAGAGCAGCGTGCCTGTCCTCTTTTTTGGCACAGGCGAAGGCTACGCCGACCTTGTTACATACAACGCATCTGATGTCATAGCAGGCATACTTGGAGAGTAGATCCCGCATCATACTGTGTTTGCTGCAGAGAGTATCAGTTCTAACTTTTCAGGCTCCATTATCCTAAGCTCAAGGCAGACCTCCTTCACGCTCTTGTTCTCTCTGTATGCCTTTCTGGCTATCTCGGCAGCCTTGCTGTAGCCTATATACGGGTTAAGCGCAGTGGCTATGGAAAGATCCATCTCCAGGCTCTTCAGTATCCTGGCCTTGTTAGCCTTTATGCCTTTTACGCAGCGCTCTCCAAATGTAGATGCGGCGTTTGAGAGTATGCCTATACTGAAAAGGAGGTTGTAAGCTATGAGAGGCTCGAATACATTAAGCTCAAGCTGCCCTGCCGAGACTGCCTCTCTTACTGTTGTGCCGTTGCCTATGCACTGGAAGCAGACCATGTTCAGCATCTCAGGTATGCTCGGGTTTATCTTGCCTGGCATGATGGAGGAACCAGGCTGCACTTCAGGAAGGAGAATGTCGCCTAACCCGGCCCTCGGCCCCGAGGCAAGGAGCCTTAAATCATTCGCTATCTTCCCCAAAGCCACTGCTGCCTCGGTTATCGCATCTGAAAGCGAGAGCTCAGCTGATCTGTTCTGCATCAGGGCAAAAACACGCTTTGAGAGGCGGAATCTTGCGCCTGTTGCCGCGTTTAGCTCCTTGACGAAGCCCTGGGAATAGCCCTTCGCAGCGTTTATCCCTGTGCCTACTGCAGTGCCGCCTATGGGTATCTCAAGAAGCAGGCGCTGCGCGCTTCTTATTCTCTCAAGAGCCGCTTCAATGCTCCCCGCATAGCCTGAGAACTCCTGCCCCAGCGTTATAGGTACGGCATCCTGTAGATGTGTCCTGCCTATCTTCACTATTCCAGAGAAGGCCCTGATCCTGCCATTCAGTGCATGCAGCAGCCTCTCCAAAGAAGGGATAAGCCTTTCTTCAACTGCCAGGTAAGAAGCTATGCATATCGCAGTAGGATATGTATCATTTGAAGACTGCGACATGTTCACATGGTCATTCGGGTGCACAAGCCTGTACTCTCCTTTATGCCCGCCTAGCAGTTCTATGGCCTTGTTCGCTATAACCTCATTCAGATTCATATTTGTACTCGTGCCTCCGCCCGCCTGGAAAATATCTATGGGGAAATCATCAAGCCTTCCTTTTAATATATCCCCGCATGCCTTTACTATAGCCGCACCTTTTCTCGCATCAAGGCTTCCTGTGCCCATGTTGGCCTTTGCCGCGCAGAGCTTCAGGAGGGCGTAAGCCTTGATGAATTCGTCCTGTATCCTCAGCCCTGAGATCCTGAAGTTTTCAACTGCACGCGCAGTCTCAGAGCCGTAGTATGCATCATAAGGAACCTTAACCACGCCAAGCACGTCCCTCTCTTTTCTGTATCTCATTGAACCACAAGACCTATAAAAAACACAAATCTCTAATAAATGTTGTATCAGCATGCATCATCTCAGGGCATGATGAGAGAGAGCAGGAAGAGAACAAAGCCCATAACCACAAGCGCCTCTGTGCCCCGGAGCCCCAGGCCCGCGTATCTGAATAGAAAACCTGCTGCTTCCATCAGCAGAAGCCCTACAAAGAAGATAGGATACCTGTATCTGCTCTCAAGCTTAAACATCATATCACCGCTATCCTAAAATCGAGAGGCAGGCCTGCCGCCAGCCCTCTGATATAAAGATCGGCTGCTATTATAAGTATAAGGCTTGCCCACGCAAGCGCCTCGTGATGTTTATTCAGCCTGCTCTGGAATTTGAAAAGCTGATTGTTGCATCTTGCTGTCAAGGAGCAGCTGAAGCAGTCGAGCCTCCCACCTATGATATGGCGCACAGAATGGCACGAGAAGACCCATATGGTCACGACAAGCGTATCGGCGAGAAGGATCAGGCTTCCGAGCCTGAGCGTAAGCGCATAAGGATAAAGCAGCGAGAGATAAAAATCATAAAAGAAGAAAGGGAGTATTGCAGCTGAGAAATACATGAAGTACCTGTGCAGGTTCTCTATCCTGAAAAAGCCAGTCTCTCCACTGTAAGACCTTCCCGCCTCATTGAGCCTCTCAGCAGTACTGCAGCCCTGGGGATGCCTGAAAAGATGCCTATGGTAGTATTTCCTGAATGCGTAGCACGTGAGCCTGAAAAGTCCTATAAGCGGGAGTATCAGCACAGTAGGCGAGTAAAAAGGGTCTATATAGCCATCGTAGCTCTTCATAGGAAACGAGAAGAGGGCGAGGATGCCAAGCGCTATAAGCAGTATAAACGACCAGAGCCTCCAGTTAGGCTCAATGAACTCCGGCGGTATGCTTACACCAAGGCGCATCACTTATCGCCTCTATCCCTAAGCCTTTTTACTATATACGCGAGAGGGTCGTAGAAGGCATCTGCGCTTCTCTCTTTCTCGGGTATTATGGCATTATCTGTTATACGTATGTGCTCAGGACAGACATCCTGGCAGCATTTGGTTATGTTGCAGAATCCCAAGCCCCCTTCCTTATTCAAATAGATATGCCTCTTCAGAGTGTCCATCGGATGCATGTCAAGTGCAGCTGCTTCTATGACGTGTCTGGGCCCCACATATCCTGACTTATGCTCCCTGACTACATGGCAGACATCCTGGCAGAGGAAGCACTCGATGCAGCGCCTGAATTCCTGAGAGCGTTCAACGTCGGCCTCATAAAACTTCCACGGAGTTTTTTCTCCCTTGGGTCTGAATGCGGGTATGCGCCTTGAGATCTCAAAGTTTTCTGTCGGATCGCTTACAAGATCGCGCACATGCGGATATGCCCTCATGGGCGTTATCATTATACTCTTACCAAGGCCTTCGGCCCTAGTTTTGCACATGAGGGAAGGCTTGCCATTAATCTCAGCAGAACATGAGCCGCATCTTGCAGCTTTGCAGTTCCACCTTACTCCTAATGTAGTGTCCAGATTCTGCTCTATATGGCGGACCCCATCCAGCACACTCATGCCCTCCTCAAACGGTACAAGGAATTTCTGGAATCTTCCGCGCTCCTCGCCATCTCCCCTATAGATTATAAACTCTATCCTTTTCACGTATAAGCCTCTTCCTTCACTATATGCGAGAGCCTCTCAGGCATTTGAGGCACAGCCTCAGTCCTAAGCGCCATGCCTTCTCCATGCTTATAGCATATTATATTCTTAAGCCACTTCCTCTCCTTTTTAGGAAAGTCGCTTCGTGTATGCGCCCCCCGGCTCTCCTCCCTCATGAGCGCACTCCTCAGTATAGCCTCAGCGCCCAGAAGCAGGCCTTTCACCACAAAACATTCGACCAGACCTTTATTGTATTTCAGGCTGCCTCCTACAGATATGCTCTTTGCAGTTCTCTTAAGCCTCTCCACATCGCGCAATGCCTCCCCGAGACCTTTGCCGTTTCGTATTATGCCCGCGTACTTGCTCATATCTTCGCGTATACCTTCAGCAATAGTATAAGGATTCACGCCTTCCTTTCCAAGATAAGAAGTGATCCTTTCAACCTCTGCATTTATCTGCGCATCGGAAATAGGATGCCATGCCCTCTTCTTCGTATAACTCGCCGCATGCCCGCCGCAACGCCTCCCGAATACAAGTATATCTGCAAGCGAGTTTCCGCCCAGCCTGTTGGCTCCATGCAGTCCCGCGCTTACCTCTCCCACAGCATAAAGTCCATCTACGCGCGTCGCAGCGCTCTCGGCGTCTACCTTTACCCCTCCCATCTGGTAGTGTACTGTAGGCGCCACCTCCATCTTTTCCTTGGTTATATCTATGCCTGCGAAATCCATAAACTGGGAGTACATGCCAGGCAGCTTCTTCATAATAAAATCCCTTCCCTTGAATGATATATCAAGGTAAACCCCATTGTGCTTAGTCCCATTACCCGCCTCTATCTCCGCATGCACAGCCCTTGCTACAACATCCCTTGCGTCAAGCTCCTTCCTGATCGGCGAGTAGCGCTCCATAAAACGCTCTCCTTTGCTGTTGAGAAGTATGCCTCCCTCTCCGCGCACACCCTCAGTCACAAGAATGCCCTTTGCGTCCAGCGGGTAGACCATGCCTGTAGGATGGAACTGTATCATCTCCATGTCCATTAACTCTGCTCCAGCTTCATATGCAAGCAAAAGCCCGTCCCCTGTAGATTCCCACGAATTAGATGTTATCTTATAAAGCCTGCCGCAGCCTCCTGTCGCGAGTATGACTGCCTTCGCCTCTATTGCAAGCAGTATGCCGCTCCGCAGCTCTATGGCCATGGCACCGCATATCCTCCCTCCTGTCTTGAAGAGCCGCGTCACAAATGTCTCGTCTTTTACCTCTATATGTCTGTGTAGTATCTGGCTCTGCAGTGCGCGAATCATCTCAAGCCCTGTTTTATCACCCACATGACAGAGGCGCCTGTATTTGTGACCTCCGAATGCCCTTTGCATTATCTTTCCATCGCTAGTCCTATCGAATAATGCGCCGTACCTCTCAAGCTCATAAACCCTCCGCGGCGCCTCTTTTGCGAGTATCTCTGCCATCCGCCAGTTTGAGAGGTAAGCCCCTTCCGCAATCACATCTGCAAAGTGCGCCTTCCAATCGTCTTCAGGATCAACATCCCCTAAAGAAGCAGCTATGCCCCCCTCTGCCATGACTGTGTGGGCCTTCCCAAGGAGGGACTTTGAGGTAAGTATGACACTAGCGCCTTCATCATGTGCAGCTATGGCCGCGCGCAATCCTGCGCCCCCCGACCCGATGATAAGCACATCGGCCTTGATGCGTTTATATCTAAGATCGCTCCCTGTTTTTTCATCGCCGCTAGGCATATACAACCCAACCAAACATTAATGCTATAATTTATACATAGCCATAAGAACCTTTCCCCAACTTGGCTGTACATATTATCCAGAATCCTCATTCTGAGAAAGGCTGCCGATGAGGTGCGCGGGTCTGCTGCCTGCCTGGCTCTTCCTGCGGCAGCCACGAACACTGGCAAAAATCGGAAGCGAGACCAAAAATCAAAGACATTAAAAACCTTAACAATATTAGCATAAAAAAGCGTGCTATTCAAAAGGTACTGCTATCAGAAAGAGCAGCGCCTGAGACGAATGTCACCTGCCTCTTCTCGTTGTGTGTTCTACGCAACGTTCACATTCGGTATCATGCGCTTCCTAGAAAAGTCTAAAAAGGCTAGCATTCAATTAAGAGTAGCGTGATGTCAGCAATGGCAGGCACTCTGGGTGGCAGCGCCATGCTGCAGGATAGAGGTTAGTGGTAATGGATGACGAAAGCCTTCAAAAATTCGAGAGCATAATACTCGAAGCCCTCTCCAGCAAGCTTATAAGCATAGATAACAAGGAAGAGGCAAGCATATTCATAGAGAAGACAATAAAGTCTATAAATCCTACAGTGACAAGAGAGGAGGTCGAGAAGCTCGTAGCTGACATAAACAACTTCTGGCCCATAGAGAAGTACCTGGACGATGAGACTGTAGAAGACATAATGATAAACAACACTTCAAATATCTTCGTGTACAAAAGCGAAGTAGGGCAGCAACTTGTCTCAGAGAGGCTATCAAACAAGAAGGACTTAGAGAAACTTGTAAAGAAATTCGAGATGTATGCCACTACAGCATCAGCGCACAAGAACGTATATGACGTACATATGCCAAACGGGTCAAGAGTCAACATTGTCAACTCACCTCTCGGGGCAGATATAACAATAAGGAACTTCAAGAAGCGCGCCTTAAGCATCATAGACCTCATAAACAGCGGCACACTCAGCTATGCGCTTGCCGCAAGGCTCTGGCTCTATTCTGAAGGCATGAAGATCAGGCCAGCAAACATGATTATAGGAGGCCTCCCGGCAAGCGGGAAGACAACGCTGCTTAATGCGATGTTCAGCTTCTTCAGGCCAGAGGAGCGCGTGGTAGTTATAGAAGAAACCTACGAACTCAACACTGAGACGCAGGAGAACTGCGTGAGGCTTGAGACAAATCCTGATATAACGATGCAGGAGCTCGTGCAGAATGCGCTGAGGATGAGGCCTGACATGCTTATCATAGGCGAGGTGAGGGGCAGCGAGGCAAAGGATATGATGACTGCCATGAATATAGGTAAGATAACAATGAGCACTATACACGCAGGCGCAAGCCGCGAGGTAATAACAAGGCTTGAGCACACCCCCATGGATATACAGAGAGATATAATACCACTCATAGACACCATAATAATGGCAGCCCAGATCAACGAGAATGGCAGGATGGTCAGGAAGATAACACAGGTGTCTGAGATAGCAGGCATAGAGACGCAGGTTCTTCTTTCAGACCTTTACAAATACGACTACAAAACGCATAAGGGCGCAAAGTTACTGCCAAGCGTCACATACAGGGATACGCTCGCGGGTATGAGCGCCATTCCGCCAAGCGATATCATAGCCGAGGAACAAAGACGCGAGCGCATTCTCGTGCAACTTAACAAGATAGGCTTAAGGGGCCTTCATGAGATAAACGAATTCTGCAAGGAGTATTATGACAATCCAGACAGGGCAATAAAGAAGATAGATTTACCTCATGTCTAGCCCCGATTCGGACGTCGTAAAATCAACTTCAGAAAACAACGTGAAAAGTGGGTTTCACCTC
>CAZOFK010000018.1:0-11573 GCA_964579185.1 Microcaldota archaeon | reverse complement strand
TAGCGGCGCAGCAGGAGTAGCGTTCCAGCCTACATAAATCCACTATCCTGAAATCCAGCAAAAATATATAAACACAAACGCAGAGATAGAAATCATATAGAAAGCATCACATATAGAAAGCATCAGTCAAATAGAATAGCATGGTATTTATATGCCTAAGGCAAAAACAAGGCGCGAGCATCTATATAAGAAGGTAAAGCATGTAGGCATAGAAACGCGCGATATACTCTCGCTTATAGAGTCCTTTTCTGAGATGGCCCTCCAGTCAAGGAACCTTTCCAATGCATCAAAGATTTATCTCAATATGCTTGAGGATCGCGATTGTTCTGTGATACTCTGCCTGGCCGGCTCCCTCTTCAGCGCCGGTCTGAAGAAGATAGTCTATGACATGGTGGACAAAAACATGGTGGATGTCATAGTCTCTACAGGCGCAATAATGGTCGATCAGGACTTTTTTGAGGCCCTGGGCTTCTCACATTATGTGGGCACACCGCTCGTAGACGACGAAGAACTGCGCTCAGAGAAGATAGACAGGATATATGACACCTACATCGATGAGGAAGAGCTTCGCATATGCGATAGTACGATAGCAGAGATAGCAAGAGCCCTTCCACAGAGAGCATACTCATCGCGAGAATTCCTTATAGAGATGGGCAAATACCTTGAAAAACGCAGCCCAGACTCAGACTCTGTCGTTCTTGCAGCATACAGGAAGGGAGTACCGATCTTCGTACCTGCCTTTTCAGACTCCAGCGCAGGCTTCGGCCTTGTGAAGCACCAGTGGGAAAATCCGGAGAGGCATCTCTCTCTAGACTCCGCCAAAGACTTTTTGGAGCTTACTAAGATAAAGATAGCTGCAAAGGAAACAGGACTTCTCATGGTAGGAGGAGGAGTACCTAAAAACTTCGCCCAGGATGCTGTTGTTGCGGCAGAAGTTTTGGGCAAAAAGGTGCCCATGCATAAGTACGCAGTCCAGATAACAGTCGCCGACGAGCGCGATGGCGGCCTCTCCGGTTCTACGTTAAAAGAGGCGCATTCCTGGGGCAAGGTCGAGAATGCCAATACGCAGATGGTCTATTCAGAAGCTACGATAGCGCTGCCACTGCTGGCCTCATACGCATACTACAAAGGCGCATGGAAGACCAGAAAGCCTAAAAACTACAACAGCATACTCGACGACAGTAAATGAGCATTTATCTTTGCCAGCCAAAGGCCGTTTCATGAGAGTAACACGCATAAAGTTCCTGCTTCTCATAGCAATGTCGATCGTAGGGCTCTGGTCTTCAATGACTGTGCTCTACCTTTACGACATATTGCACAAGCCACTGCCATTCTGCCAATGGGGGAGCACCTCAAGCATATCCAGCTCTATCGCAGTAAACTGCAGCAGAGTGCTCTCAAGCCCTTATTCAGACATTCACGGTATACCTCTCGATGCGTTTGCAGCAGTCTGGTTTATCATAAATCTAGTGCTTATCATTGCTGTAAGCTTCGGAAGCGAATCTCTCTTTAAAAAATCATTCAGGCTACTCTTTTTCTGGAGGTTTTTAGGCCTTGTCATAGTGCCATACCTTGTCTTCCTTGAGTTCTTCGTAATAAAAGCCATCTGTGTGTACTGTACTGTCATGCACATCTCTATAATAATAGATTTCATAATAGTCAGCTACTTCCTGTTCTACAAAAAGGGCAACTTCAATTAGGCATTGCGAGAGTGTTTCCGGATTCAATATAAGTCATTTGACGAATGAGAGCCAAGCCTTTAAATGTCACTGAAAACTCATTATACATATGAATAATATGAACCGTAGCAGCAGGAGAGCTAGCCCATCACAAATAGAAATGCATGACGTAGTGTACGCGCTGCCTACCGTCTACATGCGCGACGGCACCAAAGCATTCGTAGCCATGAGAAGGCGCAGTAGCGAGGAATATTACAAGGGCAAACTCAACCATATCATAGGGCATATCAATCACGGCGAGGATATTTTCAGGGCTATAAGGCGCGAAATAGCCGAGGAATACAGCCTTGGCGAAGAGCATTATAAGCTTAGGTATATAGGCTCATCCTACTTCGAAGATAAAAACACAGGCATAGGCATAAACCTAAAAGGGATTTTTGAGATAGTGATCGACCATACCTCATACCCGCTAATCCGCGAAAGCAGCGAGGCAGTGGCAGGAAGCAAGATTCTCATGGACAGTGTAAGGATGTGGGAGAAGGTCAGGTCTAACCAGTACACCCCTGTAGATGAGCATGTCTTGAAGTTCTTATTCACAGGTGCGCTAAGAAACTGACATCTGTGCAAATGGGTCTGAATTTATAATGCAGGCGTTAAAATGCGGAATCTGATTCTTATAAAGGTAGGCGGCAGCGTAATAACCAACATAAGAAAGGAGAGCACACCTGATATGGAGAGCATCCATAGGCTCTCAGGAGAAATAGAAAGGGTAAAGGCGAGGCGCCAGCTTATACTAGGCCACGGCAGTGGCTCGTTCGGACACATACCCGCAAAGAGATACAAGGTCAATCTGGGCCTTATAAACAGGAAGAGCGCCAAAGGTGCATCACTCGCCCAGGATGCCGCTGCAAGGCTGCATAGGATATTCATGAAGCAGCTCTGGGAACGGGGCACAGACCCATTCTCGTTCCCTCCGTCAGGAGGCGTTATAAGCAGCTGGGGAAGGATTACAGAGTGGAACACCAAGCCGTTGCTGCACGCTCTGAGAAACGGCCTGCTTCCTGTTACATACGGCGATGTTTGCCTTGACGCAAAGCAGGGTGTTGCCATAATCTCTACCGAAGAGGCATTCAGGTACATAGCTATAAAGATGAGGCCGAAGCTTGTCGTCACGGGCACAGATGTCGACGGCGTATATGCCGGCTATCATGGCGGCGAAAAGAAGCTTATAGAGTCAATAGACGGGCGCAATATAAGGCATGCGCTTAAACATGCCGGCGCTTCGGGAAAGGTCGACGTTACGGGAGGCATGGCCTCAAAGATCGCAACCCTCTATACAATAGCAAAGGAGACAGGGGCGACATGCTGCATAGTGAATGCAAAGGTACCTGGAAGGCTTTATAAGGCTGCCATGGGCATCGGAGTGCGCGGCACAAAGATACGCGTCTAAGCAAAAGCCTATCTTTTGTCAACAGAAAAGGATTTGGTAGTGTCCTAATTTACACAGCATAATTGAAGTACAAAAAACTCGTGCCAGCTGTAAACGTGATCTGTTATTCCTTCCAACATACATGTATCTCAGTCCTGGGCCTTGCCATATCAACACCGATATAATATGGCAAGAAAGAGAGCTATATTATGCTGTCTATACTAGGACATTACCAAGGATTTGAAGAGCAGCTCGGCTGCTATCTTTGTAGGATTTATTATATTCTCTATCCCTATCTCTGACAGATGTGTCTCTGTTTCCAATGTAGGCGCAACAACAGAGAGCTTTACATTCTTTGCTATCTTCTTAACCACAAGAACGACATATACGCTCTTCGAGCTGTCGCGGAGGTCGACTACGATCTCCTTTGCCTTCTCAAGGCCGAAGTGCAGCATATCCAGCCGCAGCGTGTAATCAGCCACATAGGCATGGTAGCCGCGCTCCCTGAGACGATCCGCAGCGCTCTTGTCTACAGTGATTATTATGAAGCGCTTGCCACTGTCCTTAAGCTTCTCGGCAAGCAGCGCGTTGGTAGTGTCATAGCCTATGAGAACTATATGCCTCTTGAAAAACCTTCTCTCAGCGTTTGAGAGTCCTCCTGATAATCTTTCTATTCTTGAGTTCAGAAAATCACCTGATATAACCGTTATTGCGCTAAGAAAGATGCTCAATCCTGATATTATAAGGGTTATTACAAAAAGCCGTGCCGTATCAGTTACAGGATAAATATCCCCATAGCCTACAGTAGAGAGCGTAACTATGGTAAAGTAGAGCGCGCTTAATGGCGAGTATATGCCTATGTTAAACCCTCCGTTCTTTCCTAACAAGTATGTGCCTATGGTGCCGAAAAGCACCACAAAGACCATGGCAGCCAGATACATCAGCAGTTTTACTCTTATCCTCATAGGCAAAATAACACCTGACCTCTTGATAGGATTGTCTGCTGCCATCCGGCATGCTCTCATTATCAATTACAGCTCTTCACACAGCATTTAGAAGCCGTCACTGCCATGCATTAATCCCAACACGCTTCCTGCAAGCGCTAATACAAAGCCCACTATAAAGCCACCGCTGCTTATAACGCTTACAGAAGAGGCCACTAGTGCCACTATTGCCCATGTCGTAAGTTTGTTTGCATCACGTGTACGCAATGCCGCAGCAGAGACAATGACCATTATGCCGCAGATTATGCCTATAAGTCCTGCAGCCACCCCCCACCCGCTATAATAATAGGGACCTGCGCCCATCATCATTACCGTGAACGGCACATTAGTTGATATCATTGACGCGACAAACCCGCCTATCAATATCAGCACACCACCCGCTAAGACTAGCGCGAACGCTGCAGTTGGCAACTCCTTCAACAACCTTTTCTTAGCCATTTAACCACTGTATATCAATCAATATAAAAATATATAAAACAGAGCATAAGGCTGCGCTCTGATCAAACTGCACACCACTGCTGGCAATCCGGGGTTAGTCCGGAAGACAGTGGGTAAAATCAGCCATGCGACCATGTATTTATAAGCTTTCCCTATATAGTTTTATGATGTGCGCATTCACCTTGCTTCTGACGTTCAGCAGGTCGTATATGCACAATAAGCATAAACAGATACGTGGGATTCATGCGAGTTTCTGATAAGATAATAGCATATATCCTTGCCATATCATTCGTCTTCGCATTCGGAATATCAGGGACATATATACTGGGGCATTACAAAAACGGCTTTAACATCAGAATAAATACGCTGCTAGATGCAGCCTACTTTACTGTCACTACTATCTCCACTGTGGGATACGGTGACATAGTCCCTGTGACAGAAACGGCAAGGCTCTTTGTCATAGTGCTGGTAATCACGGGTCTGGGCGTTTTTCTGAGTGCAATTACTGTACTGTCAGGTGATTTTGTGAATTCGCGAATAGAGAAATTTTCAGGTGGTATAACAAATATCGAGCGCAGGTTCCTCAGGAACCATGTGGTTCTTGTAGGCACTGACACTGTAAACAGCAGTCTTGCAGAGAAGCTCAAGAACAGGCGGGTATCGTTCATAATCATAACCTCAGACAAGTCCACATTCGAGGAGCTAAGGAGTCATGGCTACAGGACATTCATAGCGGATGAAACTGACGAAGAAGCGATGAAGAAGTTTGAGCTCGGTAGGGCCAAATCTATAATAATAGACATGCATGACAAATCACGCATGGTGTATGCCATACTCGTAGTCAGGAATCTGGCTAAGAACCCGCGCGTAGTCACTGTAGCGCACAATAAAGAAGAGGAGAAGAACGTGAGAAATCTTAGTGCAGGAATAGGTATAATAAATCCTCCCAGTCTCGCCTCAGACATAATCTCAAAGAGGATCGCAGAGTTATAGCCTGCCATGGCATCGGTGATATACTGCCAGCTGTGGTTCTGAAGATCAATGAAAACAGAATACAGAGAAGCAGGATCGCCTTGGCTGCAAGGGCTATAAGGCACGGCAGGCTTGTCGTCTTTCCCACAGAAACTGTTTACGGAATAGGCTCGAATGCGCTGTCAGACGAGGCGTGCGCACGCATCTTTGATGCTAAGGGGCGCGACGGCAGGAACCCTCTCATAGTTCATGTAAGCGACATCACAATGGCTGAAGGCATAGCTCACATACCGCTTGGCTACAGGCGTATCCTAAAGAGGGTATGGCCCGCACCGCTTACTGTAGTGGTGAAATCACTCGACAGAGTTTCCTCGCGTGCGACTGCAGGGCTTGACACTGTCGCAATACGCATGCCAAAGCACAATGTTGCACTTGCATTACTTAAGGCAAGTGCCCTGCCAATTGCCGCGCCGAGCGCAAACATATCTGGCATGCCGTCTGCCACAGATGGGAAGCATGCGATACGTTATTTCAAAGGCAGCGCCGATGTTATAATAGATTCAGGGGAGACCCGTCTCGGGCTTGAGTCTACAGTACTAGACCTTCATACCTTCAGCATACTCAGGCCCGGAGCTTTCACCCCTGAAGACATAAGGGTATGGTTCGGGAAAAAGCCCTCCTTCGCAGGAAGGCGCTCCCGTGCTGCGTCAAGGAGCCCAGGCACTCTCTTCAAGCATTACGCACCAAGGACCAGGCTCTTCCTTTTTTCAGGCGAGGCATCAAGCCTAGCGAGCATTATAGGTGCAGCAGGCAAGCAGGCTGTTTTTATAGGCTCTGATGAGAGCTGCGCAGCGCTTAAAAAATGCTTCATGCAAACCATGCCGCTTGGCAGCAGTGACGATCTTGAAGGCGTAGCGCGGAACCTCTTCAAAGCCCTTATAGATGTAGATATGCTGCATGCAAAATTCGCAATATCAGAATTTTTCCCAGAGAAAGGCGTAGGTGTGGCAATAATGGACAGGCTCAGAAGAGCTTCTGAGGGCAGCGTCTTTTCAGACATGCAAGGCATGCAGAGGCAGATGAGGAAGCGCCTAACGCCTTCCATGGGCCGCTAAAAAGGCCAGAGACCTTCCAACGACTATGGGAGGCGCCGAAGGCCTTGTCGCGCTTATGCTCCTTGTTATATCATCAAAACGGATCTCCTCCTCCTTTCCTGTATCTATGGCTCTCTCTACAGCGTCCATCTTAACCTCTCTGCATATGTTTGCTATGTCTGCGCCAGTGTAATCTTCGGTGAGGTCCGCAAGCTTTCCCGTGTCCATATCTCCTGAGAGGGGCGCGCCCTTCAGGTTGAGTTCAAATATACTCTTCCTGGCTGTTTTGTCAGGCGGGCCCGCATATGCTAGCTTGTCGAACCTGCCCGGCCTTATAAGCGCGGGATCTACGGCATCCGGCCTGTTTGTAGCTCCGACTACCACGACTCCAGAAGCGCTGCTGATTGAGTCAAATTCCCTCAGGAATTCGCCTGTCAGCATCGTTCCAGCCTCTGTGCCCTTTTCCCTGTCAGGCAGCAACGAGTCTATCTCGTCCACAATGATTATGGAAGGTGTGTTCTCGCGCGCTCTCTCAAATATCTCCTTTATGGATTCCACAGCTTTTCCAGGAACCTCCTTGCTCACATCGCTGCCATGGATTTTGAACGTGCTTATGCCCTCTGCGCCAGCGCAGAAGGCATCTATAAGCATACTCTTGCCTGTTCCAGGAGGCCCGAAGAGCAGTATGCCTTTTATCTCCTTCACGCCATATCGCTCAGCGAGCATATGGTGCTTAAGGGGCACCTCAACGGCCTCATAAAGCGCTTTTTTCGCATCATTGAGATTGACGACCTGGTCAAGACCCAGGACCTCGCCGCGCTCCTCATATGACTCAGGATGCAGCCTCCTTTCATAGTCTATCTTAAACTTATCATAGATCTCAAGCTGCGCAAGCGACGTCGAAGGCTTTACCGCATGTATAACCTCAGCTATATCCTGCGTTCCTATCCTCAGAGCTGCGGCATTCTCTAGCGCCCTATCTGCAACCTGCCTCGCAGCCTCTGTACAAACATTCTCTATGTCTGCCCCTGAGAATCTACGTGTGAGTCCCGCGAGAAATTCGTAATCAACATCAGACGCAAAGGGATATTTTTTGGCATAGTGCCTGAATATGCTTATCCTGCCATTATGGTCTGGCAGCGGCATGTATATTATCTTATCGAACCTTCCGGGCCTGAGTATGCTTGAGTCAAGGAGCTGCGGTGCATTCGTAGAGCCCACTATAACAACGCCGCTGATTTTCTGAAAGCCGTCCATCTCAGAAAGCAGGGTGGTAAGCAGCTGCCTGCCCACGTCTCCCTCCTGAGATTCACGCTTTCCTGCTATCCCGTCTATCTCATCAAAGAAGAGCACGCAGGGGCTGCTCTTTTCTGCTGTGTCGAATACCTTTGCCAGCTCCTGTGCGCTTTCCCCAGAGCGCGGCGAGAGTATTGAAGATGCCTTCACGTAGAGGAAGTGGGCATGAAGTTCGTTTGAGACTGCACGCATGAGCACTGTCTTCCCTGTTCCAGGAGGTCCGAAGAGCAGTATGCCCTTAGCCGATTTTATGCCGTATGCACCCGATAGCTCCCTATGCTCAATAGGTGCGAGGAGCGTCTCACGTATCTCGCGCTTTGTCTCTTCATAATCCCCTATATCATCGAAAGTTTCCCTCGGGCCAAGCGCTATGTCCTCAAAAACCTCCCCGAATTTTCCGATGAAATCCTCCTTCATCACCTCAAGCGACCTGACTATATTCACATCGCTGAATTCAAGCAGGAATATAAGGGCAGGCGCTATCATAAAGCCTGAGAGTATGCGCCAGTCAAAGGCAAGCTTCTCGGCATATGAGAATATGGCGTAAGACGCAAGTACCAGGACCTCCATGCTGCTGCTCTCGGCCCCTTTCATAAATGACCTGCTCTTAATCACATAGCTGCTGACACTGAAGGTGAGGAGAAGCCATACCGCCGCCTGTACAGCGACAAGCACTATGTTTGAGGCTACTGCTTCCCCTGCAAGGAAGATACCATTGAATATATTGCCCGATACGCCGAATCCGAAGAGTGCCATCACCGCTTTCGAAGAGGCGGATGCGAAGTCTCCCATGCTCGTTGCGCTCTTCGAAGGTCTTAGGAGACGCAGCGCATCGGCATTCCCCGCACTCTTGTTGAACGCTGCCATATTATAAACAAGAGGAGCCGTGTTGTGCAGCCCGGTAAGGCCCGAGAGCATGGATATAAGCAAAACAACCATAACCGCTGCAATGCCGCTGCGCTTAAGCCCTATATACAACGTGCCCAGTATGAGCAGCGGTATCTCAAGAAGATAGCCAAGGAATGAGAAAGGCAGCGCAGCCAGCGCATATACAAGCGTTATGGTCCTGTAATGCCTGTACCCGAATATGAGCGAGACGCTGACAAAGATGCAGAAAAGCCATGCAAGCAAAGGCGCCTGATAAATGTACATGGGCAGCGTTATGAAAAGAAGTGCCATAAGCCCTATAAACGGGTGTATACGCGCAAGGATGAACGCCAGCGCAAGCAGCGGCACAAGGAGCAGCACAGGATAAAACGGGAAAGCAATGGCTACGCTGATTATGGCGAACACCGAGAGCATAGAATCGGGGAAGTTCTTGTGTCTTACAAATTCCTTCAGCATATCCTTAAGCCAGTAGAAAGAGAGTGGTATTGCTATACGTTCGCGCCGCTCCTCTGCTCCTACGCGCGCTGTGCTTATTGCCTTGGGCATATTTTTATAAATATAAGAAGGTATAAAATACCTAATATACAAAAGCCATATTGCCCGTTGTAGCTCAATGGCTAGAGCGGCCGGCTGTAGTCTGAAATCCTTCTTCGGCATATTCAAGAAGAAACCGGCAGGTTGGGTGTTCGACTCACCCCAACGGGACCCTTTCGCTAAGATGACACAATGATAAACGGGACCTTGCTAGAATTCACAACAAGCGATGGCATAAGGCTCAATGCTTTCCTTGCCGGGAAGAGGCGCAAGGTCGTCTGCATCATATACGTACACGGCATGGGCGGCAACTTCTATAGCGGCACAGCCCAGAAAAGGCTGATGCGCGACGCCTCGAAGAACGGCATGGCCTTCCTTGCCATAAACACGCGCGGCCATGACACTGTAGCTTACCTGAGCAGGCCGGAGAAGCGCAAGAAATGGCTTACCGGAGGCACCGACTTGGAAGTCTTTGAGAAGTGCGCTCTCGATATAGAAGCAGCGGTTGCACTTGCAAGGAGACTGGGCTTCAGGAGCATAATACTAGCAGGGCACAGCACAGGCTGCCAGAAGATAACCTACTTCCAGTACAGGAGAAAGCGCAGCGACATCAAAGGACTTATACTCTTAGCTCCTGCAGATGATTACAATATACATAGAAAAAAGTACGGCAGGCGCATAAGCAGCATAGTAAGGCAGTGCAGAAAGAAAGCTGAAAAAGGGGAGGGGATGAGAATAGGAGGGGAGAGTACAGCCTTCTTATCCGCTCTCAGGTTCCTCTCTCTCGCAGACCTTGGCAATGTAGAGGCAAGGCTCTTCAACTACGACGGGCCGCTGAAGGAGTTCAGCTCTATAGAGACACCCATATGCGCTCTCTTCGGCAGCAAAGAGGAGTACGCACTCAAGCCTGTCGGGCAATATCTCTCCATACTAGCTGAAAAGACACGCTCAAGGCTTTTTATGAGCAAGGTCATAAAAGGGGCGGCCCACTCCTTCGAGAATCACGAGGCCGAGATGTCTGCCTTTGTCATGGAAAGCATAGCGCGCATGCTTGCAGAAAAATAAAGTGCATCAAATGGAGCTTAAAATATTCGTCATAGAACCAAAATACCAGCTGAACGTAGGATACATAGCCAGAGTCGCAAAGAATTTCGGAATCAAAAAACTATACTTTGTAAGGCCCCGGGCAGACATACGCGGCAAGAAGGCACTCAGGTTTTCAAAGCACGCGTCAGAACTGCTCCTTAATGCAACACTCTGCAAGGATTTGGACGCAGCCTCGGGCGCCGACCTTGTCATAGGCACCACAGGCATAAAGAGGCGCATGCGCTTCACAAGAATGCTTACCCCGGATGAGATGCTATCCTATATAAGGCAGAGAAAGGTGAAAAGCGCTGCCCTCCTTCTTGGAAGGGACGATTCAGGACTGCGGCGCGAAGAGCTGGAGCAGTGCGATGTTGTTGTGCACATAAATGCAGACAGCGCCTATCCTGTGCTGAACATCTCACATGCGCTAGCCATACTTCTATACGCGCTTGCTCAGCCTGAGAGGCCAAGGAAAGGTCTAAACTCAGGAGATGAAGCCCGGGAAGCTGAAAAGCTCATGCTCATAAGGCTCTTTGAGCGTATGATATCGGGAAAAAAGATAAGGGATAAGCGGATGGTAAGGAACATCTTCGCCAAGACCCTAAGAAAATCACAGCTAACTGCACCAGAGCTACATGCGCTCCTTACTGCATTCAAATGACTACTTCGTCTGCCTCTTCCTCTTTATGATCTTTACCTTTGCCGGTGTTATAAGTATCCTGTTGTCGTCTATCTGGCCTATGTCGCCGTTTACCTTGTCAGTATAGCTCTTAAGCCTGGTTATTATTGTGTTTCTCGTTGTAGGCCTCTTATTAAGCTCTGAGATGTCAAGCAGTATAATGTTCTTCTTTGATATCTCCTCTTCTATAGGCTCAACGTCATTCTCGCTTGTTATCGTTACTGGCTTCACGTACATATCAGCCGGCTCGTGCAAGAGATCCACCTCCTCCATCTCTGCTGAGTTCATGTAATCCTCAATGTTCATACCCTTCGATGTCCCGAAGGCTTGGCCCAGTTTGCTAAATACTCCCATTTCATCGCCGATTTATGCTTATCTATCAAATATTACTATTGGGGTTAATTATTAAATACTTTCGTATTGGAAGGCTGCGGCTCTGTCCCAGAATACGATTGATGAGTATCGTCAAACAGG
>CAZOFK010000017.1:0-11933 GCA_964579185.1 Microcaldota archaeon | reverse complement strand
TCAGATTACACCAAAGCTCGTGTTTGTCCAGAGCATTATCTGCATGCGTGCAGGCCTTCCTCCGATAAGTACTGGCACATCAGAGACAAGCACAGATGTGCTGCCCTGCGCCGGATTGCTGCCTATGTCTACGTGGTAATTGCTCCCCTGTATTGTTATATAATAATCGTACCCCACGCCAAGCAGCTTTTTTGTCTTTTCGTAGTTGTAGTTGGACATGGCCAGAAGGCTCAGTGCCTTGCCCATTGAAAGGGTGCCGTTGCTGTTTCCCAGCCCTACGCTGACGTTGTTCCATGTGGTTGTGTCTGTGACGTTTACCTCGCTGTTCCAATCCTGCGGGGTACCGGTGCCTGTCACCCTTGTAGAAAGCGTATTTAGCTGAAGCTGCATGTCAGCCCCTGAATTCGAGCTTGCCACTGCAAACTGCCCGCTTATATTAAGCCATGCGTATGCGAGTATGACTATAGAAAGCACAAAGATTACAATGGCGAAGATGATGTCAAAGGACCAAAATTGCGCCTTCATGATATCACTAATGGATCGGGACCGCCAGAGACGAATACTCAGGCATGCCTGTCGTATACAGACCCGATACCTCTGCACTGCTGAGAGCCGAATTGTAGAGCTGCACATCTGCTATGTTGCCGTAAAAGAACTGCGATGCCTCAGCGCTCCCTATCCACGCGCTGCCTGTAGGCTGCAGGATATCCCCGCTTGCAGCAGCTCTGTTAGAGAGCTCCCCGTTAACATATATGTCCATGGCCACTCCGTTATATGTACCTGTGAGCATATACCAGCTCTGCTGCCTTAGCGGCATAGCTGTGCTTACTGTATGCACTACGTTAAATATATCCTTAAAGCTGAATGTCGCATGCATGTCCTGGCCGATAGAGAATCCTACGCTGTTACTGCTGCCGTACTGGAGCAGCGACTCTCTGCCTGCTCCTCCTGAAGGATACACCCAGAGCGAGGCTGTTGCAGTATCAATACCCAGAGGCGTAGTGCCTGATATGAATACATTGCCGCTGCCTCCGAATGTCACGCCATAATTCCCTATGCCGCCTGCCAATGAAAAAGAGGACGCTCTTACAGGCGCATATATAATATTCTCAGTAGAGCCTGTATTGAAATTATTGCTGAGATCGCTTGCGTTGCCTTCGAGGTTCCACCAGCCAGCGAGGTTGCTGTTGTCAAGAGGCATGCTCGCAATGCCTTCTTTATAAAGCCCCGAGACTGCGCTAGGGCCAAGCGAGGTATTGTAGATCTGCACGTTCGAAAGCATGCCATTGAAATACCCCGCTCCGCCTGTGCTTCCTAAGTAAAGGTTTGACCACGCACCTCCCGTATTCCATATGGGGGCAAGGCCCCTGCCTATGGCTACGCCGTTCACATAGAATGTTTCCATCACATTTGCTCCTGAAGGGTTTGCAGTGAGAAAGAGATTATAAAGAGTATTGGGCTGGAATGCATAAGATACCTTGTATCCTTCACCACACGTGTCTGAGGCGCCAAACGAAGAAGCAGTTATGTTCATGCCATATCCGCATGCAGAAGGCGGCGCAGCCGGATATGTATAGACCAGGGCTTCGCTTCCCTGCGGCAGCTCATTGAAGGTAAGCCATGCGCCTATGCTCATGCCCAGCGTATCGGGCTTTAACTGCAGCACTGTAGAATTTGTGATATTGACCTCGCTGTTTATGCCGTTGAACACAGCCATCAGCGTATCGCTCGCGTTTGAGTCCTCCTGCTGGTTTAGTGCGCTGTAACCCTCATTTCCATATACGCTGCCGTTGTTTGCCCATCTTGAGTGGTCTAGCGAATCGTAATCAAGAGGCCACCATCCTGCTATACCCCAAGGCAGCGGCACTGCCGCTATGCCTTTCCTGTATATGTTCTCTACGTCATTGCTGCCTAAAGCCGAAGTATAAAGCTGCACATCTGCTATGTTGCCGTAAAAGAACTGCGATGCCCCGGCGCTCCCTATCCACGCGCTGCCTGTAGGCTGCGTAAGCGCACCACTTACCGCACTCTTGTTTTCCAATACTCCGTTCACATATATGTCCATGGCTGTACCGTTGTATGTGCCTGTCACCTGATACCAATTCCGCTGCGCCAGCGGCTCTATGGCATTCACAGAATACGCTGTGCCTCCTATGTGTATGCTGAATGTCGCATTCATGTCCTTGCTTATTGAAAGCCCTACGCTGTTGCTGCTGCCGTACTGGAGCAGCGACTCTCTGCCTGCTCCTCCTGAAGGATACACCCAGAGCGAGGCCGTGATGGCGCTGCTGCCTAGTTGCATTGTATTCCCTATCTCTATGCCCTCGCTGCCGTTGAACCTTGCAGCATATGCAGGGCTGCTCCATGATGCATTGTATAAAATGCCCGAATTACCGCTGCCGCTTAGGTCAGCCGCAACGCTTCCCTGGCGCATGTTCAAGGGCCACCATCCGGTGAGATTGGGCTCTTCAAGGAGATTGCCGCTGTATGCTGTAGCCTCTACGTGTGCATAGCCGCTCGTTCCGTTTCCTGTGAGAAAAGTCTCTGCGCTCCCAGCGCTTGAGTAATGCACCTCGCTGAGGCCCTTGATAAGGCTTCCAAGGGTCGTAGTAAACCCTACGAGTATACTTTCTGAAGCGCCCGCTCCGCCTCTGACGTTTGCTATGAGCTCCGCTATAAGCGGAAAGAGCACTCCTGATAGTGTGCCGCTGTTTCCGTTGTTCGAGTAGTCGTTTGCATTTCCGTCGAAAGGCCACCAGGCTATGAGACTGCCCGAGGCAGGCGCTCCCTCTATGCCCTCTTTGTACTGGGCCTGCACCTGTGTTGAGGTTAATGGCACACTGTAGAACTGCAGGTCCGCCATCATCCCGTCAAACATCTCGACTCCAGGATAAGTGCTGCCTATGATAAGGGCATTGGCTCCTGTAGCGACCCCGCCGCCCGTGCCGCTCGTTCCGAAGGGCGTGCCGTTGACATACAAGGCCGTAGACGCGCTTTTTGCTATGATTCCGCAAAGGAAGACCCACGCGTTCTTGGGCATGCTGTACGCGAATGTCTGCACGCCGCTGCCTCCTGATGTATATACGCTAACTCCAGACGTAGAGAAGTTCATCCCGTAAGGCATTGGCGCATGCCCGTTCTTATGCCTCTTAGCCCAGAGTCCCTGCGCAGCTGTCGTTGCGCCTGTCCTCGAATAAACCCAGCCGCACATGCTGATGTTGAGAAGGTCGTTGAGCACACCTGTATTAGGTATGCTTATATAACTGCCGTTGCTGAAGCTCGCTACATGGAAGAGAAGGTCATTAAGCTGCACTGAGTCCTTTGAACTCTCCGATCCTGGGCAGTCAGTGTCTACGCAAATCTCGCCTCCAGAGTTCTCTATGCGCATTGTTTTGACATCAAGCAGCGGCGCACTCACCACATTCCTTGCACTCGAATACGCTACTGTATGGACAAAACTGCTTCCCACAGTGGCATAAACCACTACTGTGCCGCTCTTAGATATCGTTATGTTGTACAGCGGCATGCCGAATGAGTTCTGCAGCACTATGTTTGAGGTGTAGCCATTCCCTGCCGTAGCTGCAGTGTCGAGTTGCTGCACGATGTTCTGCGCTACAAGCTGCAGCTGCAGGAAGACCTGCTGGTTTGAGATATAGACGCGCTGGCTGCCTATCATGCCGAAGATAAGCATAAGCACGACCACAGTAAAGGAGAAGATGATTATGAATTCGAGGGCTAGTTGCAGCTTCATGCCTATGCCTCAGCCTGTGGGAGCCATATACACACACGCCGCATTCTGGTTCGAAGGGCAGCTCTGCTGTGCGCTTATATTGACAAGGTATGTGCCCTGGTTCACTATGCCACCAAGGTTGCCACTCACATTTACCGGAGTGTAAGAGGTTATGTAGCTCGGGCCGTTCGCCGACCTTATAACAAAGATTATCTCATGGCCTATGCTGTTGTTTATGCTGCCCACATACAGGTACTCTACCCCGGGAGGCATCTCTATCTGCACAAGCTGCTTTGCCGGAGGACCCTCACTGCCTATCAGTGTTGCTACGCTAGAGAGTTTGCTGGCAGCCTCCTGCGACTCTATCGAGGAGAGTGCAGAATTAGAATTAGCGAGCTGTACGAACGCCACTATGACAAGAGGCAGCAATATGGCTATTCCAAACGAGAGCGTTATGAGCAGCTCAAGGCTTGCCTGCGCCTTTCTGCCCCTGTTTTTGCCATGCATCCCTATTCCTCCTCTGCCCTCTCCTTCTTGCGCTCCGTATATAACACATCCTTCCTGCCCTTTATCTCAGAATACGCCTTTGAAACAATGTCTGTAAGTACCTTCTGCAGTGAATATCCCTCAGCATGCGCAGAGACTGAACCCCTCTTTTCCATAAATATGCGCATCTTGAGCTCATAATTCCTGCCCTTTTGCCTCTTTACATTGAGCGATATTGAAGAGATTTTAAGCCTATGGAACCTGTTTATCTTAGCCTCAAGCTTGCTAAGCTCAGAGCGTATGTCCTCTTCATACTCCCTTGTATATGCATCAAGGCCTGATATGCTTATCTCAGCCCCTTCGGCGCCCGAGCCTTCAGCAGCAGCCTTAAGTATATCATGTATTGTAAGTATGCCTACAATAGAATCATTCCTCTTCACAATGAGCGAAGAGATGCCTCTCTCTATGATCTCACGTATGGCGCTCTCAGCATTATCCTTATAACTTATTGTATAGACATTAGGCTCGACGAGCTCGCCTATCTTCCTGCTCACAGAAACATGGCGCTCAATCTTCGACGCCCTGGTGTTCAGCCTGGCCGAGGCCCCGAAGATGTCCCTGTGCGTCACTATACCCGAAGGCCTTCTAGAATTCATCACCATGAGCCTGTTTATCCTCTTCTGCTTCATGACGCTCTGCGCCGCTGCCACACTCGCATCCGAGTCTATGGCGATGACAGGCGAGGCCATTATCTCAGATGCAGTATATTTCGAGAGAAGGTGCATTGAGAGTATAGCCCTGAGTATGACATCGCGCTTCACCACGCCCCTCAGCCTGCCGTCATAATACGGCAGCGCCTTCGAGCCTGAATTGTAGAAATGCGCTATCGCCTTCTCAATCGACGTGGCCTTGTCAAGGAGAGGAGCCCTGAACGCGAATTTGCTTACGCTTATGCTGCCGCTGAAGTTTGTACCGCCTTTCTTTGCTATGGCTCTGCTATCCACTATACCATAATACTCTTTGTTTTTTGTTACTATCACTGTGCCGTAGGCATTCAGCTTCGCGAGCACCGAAACCATCGGTGTCTTATAATCATAGAAGCCGGTCCTTGATATGAACTCATCAGGCAGCGATTCAAAAGCTATGCGCATGTAAGCACCAACTGATTACTATATCTGCATTTACTATACCTGTATATCTTTAAATACTTACGCTGAAAATACTTACTGCCTTTCATGCGTCACACTTATGGGATGCAATGCGCTTGCCAGGATGGCAGATTGGCTATGCGGCCGCCTGCAGAGCGGCACAGAGGGGTTCGATTCCCTTTCCTGGCTCGTGACATCCTGCCTATATATGACTTCAATCACACTAAGGAATATAGAAATGATTTATCCTGCCCTCTCCTCGCTATGATTTTGTCGAGTCTTCCACTCTTCCTTTTTAAAATAGGTATTTATACCTTCCTATGTTTCTGGTCGGTATTGAACCGTAATATTATGTTCAGCTAGGGCAGATAGGCCTTACCTTCAATCTTCTCCTTTATATAATCATCAACAAAGGTGAGTCTGGGCCCCTGCAGCGCATCCTGCTCGAGCTTCTTCTTCTCCTTTAGCATGCGCTCGAGCTCAGAAACCCATTCCTTATGGCGCTTTATCCATTCATAGTTGAGCATCTCCTGCGCCCTTTTCAGATCAACTTCAGAGGCGTTTATTGTCAGCTTTCTCAGGAAATCGTACTTATCCAAGTCAGACATCGTTACGCCTATGAATCTGGCGTCAGGTGTAGCCACATTCTCTCCCATATACGCGAGGTTTATGCTGCCTGTCTTTATAGTCCAGTAGATATACCATCCCCACGCATCTGAATCAGTGAAGACGTAAACCGGAAGGCCCATGTCAGAGAGCTTTCTTATGAGTCTTCTCGTGCCTCTCGCGGCCTGCCCCTGCGGTGTCATAAGTATGGCATTCTCCTTTTTCCAGAAGAGATCCTCGTTCAGGCGCTGCCAGAGCGCATCCTTCTCTACGACAAGCACGTATTTGGCCTTCACGTCGATGAACTCTATGTCGTTGTCGACATCGCTCGGTATGGCCCAGCCTGAACGGCCCTGCTTTGCGCAATCTATCTTTATCTCCTCGCTGCCGAATGTGTCTATTATGCGCATATTGCCTGCAAGAACGCCCTTCCTGTTCGCGTTCAGGTTGAGGTCCTCCCTCTTAACGTCCAAAGCTACCTCAAGGTCCTCTATAAGCGGATTAGATTCACTCTGCTCTCCGAAGATGTTCTCCTCAATGTCCTCGCCTAGCGAGAACTTGAGCTGGTAGAACAGACCCCTTATGGTAGTGTGAAGGCCTTCCTTCACGAACCTGTGGCATTTCGAGGCTATAGCGACAGTCTGCATGAACCTCTTAGACTGCGCTATATTCATGAAGCTGCGCTCCTCCTTTGACTTTCCCAGCCTAAGGTAGCCCTCCCCGCTGTCGTAGTGTATGTTGGAGCGGGTCCTTGCCAGGGTTGTAAACTTAGGGCTTTTTCCTGAGTTTATATCCTTGAGTATATCCTCGGCTAAGTCCTCTATCTTTGTACTAGCGCCCTCTCCCATACACTCATCAATTTACTATGGCTTCTGACCTACTATGAGAGGAGGTCTCTCCCTAGAGTCGCTTGTGATATACCTCTTGAACGTGTTTATCATAGCATCGCGCCTTGCACTCTTCTTAAGCGCATACTCAAGCACATCAGCTATATTGCCTGCCTCTATGATCTTTATCTTCTTGAGCTCGTCCTTCTCTATGTTTACGTCTTTTGCATTGCTCTTGGGTATGATCACAAGCCTCATGCCTGCCTCTATCGCTGCGCTTACCTTGTTTGTTATGCCTCCCACAGGCAGGACCTCGCCGCGCACAGAGAGCGATCCCGTCATAGCTATCTCCTGGTCTACAGGTATCCCTTCGAGAGCCGATATGACTGCAACAGCTACTGATATGCTTGCGCTATCCCCTTCCACGCCTTCGTAAGTCTGCAGGAACTGCACGTGTATGTCATAGCCTGTCATGTTCCTGCCCATATGCCTCTTTATAAGCGCGCTTGTATTCTTCACAGCCTCCTGTGCTATCTTTCCCAGCTTTCCCGTGGGTATGAGCTTGCCCTCAGTCCTTGAGCTTGCCGGGGTAACCTCTGCGACTATTGGGAGTACTATGCCTGCAGAGAGATACGAGGAGCCCACAATTGCCATGCCGTTTACCCTGCCTATGGCAAAGCCCTTTGTCCTGAAGATCTTGTAGTCTTTCCTGTACTCTATCGCTTGCGCGACATACTGCGCCTCTATTGGTCGGGCAAGCTCCATAGCTGCGATTACCTCCTCTTTTCCTACTACTTTCTTGTTGCGCTCCACAGCCATGTCGCCAGCTGCGCGTACTAAGCCCCCCAAATCCCTGAGTATAAGCGTAAGCCTGTTCTTCCTGCCGCTGCGCCTCTTTGCCTCATCTATTATACTCATGCATGCATCGTAGTCGAACGGTGGTATCTTCCCGTCCTTCTTGATCTCCTGCGCAATAAACCTTATAATGTGCTCCCGATTCGCTTCGGTATCAGGCATCGACGATTCCATATATACCTCATAGCCGTATCCGCGTATACGCGACCTCAGCGCAGGATGCATCTTCTGCACGTCCTGCATGTTGCCTGCCGCTACGAGAAGGAAGTCGCAGGGCACAGGTTCAGTCCTGATAAGCGCGCCCGAGCTCAGTTCGCTCTGCCCTGTTATAGGATACTTCTTCTCCTGCAAGGCAGTGAGCAGTTCCTGCTGCGACTTAGGGTCAAGGTCTGCTATCTCGTCTATGAAGAGCACGCCCTTGTTAGCCTTGTGTATAGCTCCGCTCTCAACCCTGAGGTGGGGAGGTGTCCCGAGACCCCCCGACTGCAGAGGATCGTGCTTAACGTCTCCGAAAACAGAGCCTGCCTTGCTCCCCGTCGCATCGACGAACGGCGCATGCAGCATACCTGTGTTGTCAACTATGAGCTTAGGCTCGCTGCTGTCGAATACTCCGGGAAGTATGCCACCCATCCTTCTGAAGCTGCTTACGAACAATGCCATCGAGCCGAAGATCAGTACTCCCAATATAAGAGCGCCTATGACAAAGACCTCGTTGCCTTTCACAATGCCGAAGAGTGTCACGGCCAGAAGCGCTATCACGAGTATAGTCACAATAGGCACTATGCTGTTCTTGCCCCTGCCCGGATCTATCCTTCCCTTAAGCCTCTCACGCTGCACAATCTGCCTTCCCTGTCCGTCAGGCACTGGCTTTCCCGGCTCAGGCTTCTGTGGATACGTGTTCACTGTCTTTACAAGGGGCCTGTTGTCATCGTTAGGATTCTTGTATACAAGCACATCCTGAAGATCTGTCGTGGAAAGCAGTTCGGCTATTCCCTGGGCAAGCATAGTCTTGCCTGTGCCAGGATCCCCTATAAGCAGTACATTCCTGTGCTGCTTTGCCGCCTTCTTTGTTATAGTGACTGCCTTCTCCTGGCCTATTACCTGTTCTACCATCTTGTCCGATATCTTTATCTCCTCTGTTGTCTTGAACGGCTTCATTCTATCCCTGATTCGGAAGCATGCTAAGCGCACACCTATACTATAATGCAGCGCAAAACATAAGAATATGTGTAGGCATACAGCGAACGTCAAATAAGCATGTAGCTACGTCTGCAAGCCATAAGGCATGGTTTATTATGGTTTATTATAAGTGTATTAAACAAAACACATATTAGCGTGTTTCCATGAAGCTCCAGAACGCACTTGAATATCTTACGGTATACGGCTGGGCGCTTATCATAATAGGCATCGTGCTTGCTACGCTATACTATCTGGGTGTCTTCAGCCCAAGCAACTTCGTCAGCCAGCAGTGCTTCCTTCCTGCAGGGCTGAACTGCATATCATACTATATGTACAGCAACGGCACCCTCAAGCTTGACCTGCTCCAGACAATGCAGACCCCTATAAACATAACAGCATTGGGCTGTAGCGAGAACAACACAGTATCGAATATGCAGCAGCCCAACAATCCTCCCAGCGACCAAATAAACCTGCCCGTGGGCTCAGACCATATATTCAGTGTGCAATGCTACAACGGCGCAGTGCCGTATAGTGGACATATAGGCGATATGTTCACGGGTTCGCTCGTTGTTAACTATACTGATATAACCACTGGCTTCCCGCAGACAGTATACGGCAAGATCATAACAAAGGTAACTGCTACATAATCATCATTTCTGTGGGTAAGGTTCTGTGGGTAAGGTTCAGAAAAGGCTATATATCTATAGTGATAAATAAGATTGGGAATTATGCCAACCAGCGCAGATAAGGTGGAGAGCGTTGAATAAAAAGAGGCATGTCAGGGAGGTGCTCACTACAGCCGGGATAGCCATGCTCATAGGCTCCAGCTCCATTGCCGCTACGAAGGCGCAAACCCCTGCACCTGGCGTTACCGAAATACTTCAGAGCGCGCAGCGAAATAAAATGAGCACACAGGAACGTAATATGGTAAACAGGGCAGAAATCGATATACTTAATTACATGTCCAGTGCACAGCGCAGCACAAGAGGCATAAACAAGAGGATAGAGCTTTATGAAATCGCGAAAGAAGACATGGCAAAGCTAAGAAACAACGTAAACGGAATAGGTTACATGGAAGAGAAATTCAAATTCATCTCACTGAGCAGGGATACTCTAGACCCTCAGCAGCTAGAGAAAAAAACAGGGCTCATGCAGGAGACAGGGAACATATTCGGCATAGAGAATGCAATGGGCCCCGTGCTTGACCCGAAGACCATAAGTATAATCTCAGGAATAGACCAAAACGCTCTGGACTATGTTTACAATGGGGGGCAGAGCGAGATGCCTCAGGAATCAAGGAGAAAGATAAACAAGATAGTAAGTTTAAGGATTATGGAAAGGGTAAGCAAGGAAGGCATACTCTCAAATGCGCTCTCAGGGATAATAAAAAGGAACGCACAAGGAGATGATGCATCCGCACTTGTTTCCAAAGAGGAGAGCGATATCAAGGCAAAAATGGATAGTATAAGCACACTTTTCTCCGAATGGATTGGCAAAACAGCCGCGGGAAGCGGGGCAACGCAAGGCGCAATCGACAATAAATACATAATGCAGCTTTCAGGCATGTTTCCAAAGCAGCAGGAAACAACCATGGCATACGCAGGTAGCCGGTCAAACCCCTACGCTGCAGAAAAGGGATGGAACGGACCCGGATGGTACAGCTTCGGCGCAGGCAACTCTCTTGAGATGGAAGTGGATTATAAAGAAGCGTATGTAAGAATGGAGAAAGACAGCGTAAAAAATCCAATACAGCCAAAGGCCTACGCAGGCACGCAGAGTACTCCGAACGCAAGCACGCAGATTACTCCGCATCTGATAAATCTCACCGGGGCTCCTCCTGCTATAGGATCTGTGGAGAAGATTAATAACATGGAGTTTATAGTAAGAAACGTGAAAAACGGCAGCTCTAACAGCGGCACCAAAGACCAGCCATACTATGCAGCAGACGGATGGCGAGGTAAAGGATATTATCTCTTCCCCTCCTTCTTCTTCTGGCCATCTGTAAACTTCGAGAGCAAAGAAGAGTTAATAACTAAGAAAAGCATGGATACTTATAACTCGGCCATTATGGATATCAATAATGCCCTTATGGCTACCGCCAAATAACACAATCATAAAGCTTTGCCATTTTATCAGATTTTCAACTACCACAAAGGTTTTAAGCTCTTGCATTTATATCAAATAAGCAAGGATGATGAACGTGGGCGTTGAACGCATTAAGACAGGCATAATGGGCTTCGATGCACTCATAGAGGGAGGAATACCGAAGGGGTTCAATGTTCTTGTAGTAGGCCTGCCCGGTGCGGGCAAGACCATCTTCGGGCTGGAATACCTGTATAATGGCGCAATCAACGGCGAGCACGGCATATACGTTTCTTTAGATTCCCAATCAGAAGTACTGAAGGCGCAGGCTGCGCAGTTCGGGTGGGACCTTGACAAATTAGAGAAGGAAGGTTCAATAAAGCTGCTCAAGGTGCCGCTCGACAAGCTTAAGGTGAACCTTTTTGACATGATAGAAGAAGAGTCAAAGGAGATAGGCGCAAAGCGCCTTGTCTTTGACAGCCTTGCCTCCTTCGAAGTCAACATTGACCAGTTTGCAATACCACTTGCCTACATGCCCGGCATCGCATCACGCCCCGTAGAAGGAACAACCGCTACGAAGAGGGACAAACAGTACAGGTATGAGATAATGCCAATCTCAGGAGAAGACCCAAAGGGAAGGATATTCTATAAAGGCGTATTAGAAAAGAGGATTACATATCTAACAATAAACGAGCTCACCAAGCTTGGTACAACAAACATAATAATCACAGACGCAAGACAGGAAGGCAGCGAGCACCTTACTGTAGACGGCGTTAGCGAATTCGTGTGCGATGGGCTTATAACCCTTTATGATCAGTGGATAGGCGTAAGACACGTTAGGAAATTAAAAATAGCAAAAATGAGGAATACGAACCAGAGTCCATACGTACATGATTTTGATATAACAAGCGGCGGAGTAATCGTGAAGTCCGCAGAAAAGATATTATAACCTTAACTCCTCAAATTTTAAAATAGACAGAATCTTGTAATACAGATACGGGGAGATGAATAATATGAAGA
>CAZOFK010000016.1:0-12131 GCA_964579185.1 Microcaldota archaeon | reverse complement strand
TTGAATTGGGCCATTGAGACTTTTGTATCCCCGTTCTGATAGGATGCAATTGATTTCTCAAGAATCTTGTTGTAGAATTGTTGTGCAAGGATCAGCCTTTCATCTATCTCTTCCTGTCTTGTAGCGTCGGGATAGATCCTGAATTTGTAGGCTCTTGTCAGTTCCATACTATTTATATTGCAATTCATGCTTTTACGCCTTCCTGCGGTTCGCTTTCATCCACCTCTGAAGAGTGTGGGATTTCCCGCTCACTGTATTAATTCTCCGCACGGCCCTGGCAACAGTCTTCATTCCCGCCGCAGTCTTTATAGCATTATCAGAAAACTGCGTGGCACTGCACGCGTAACCCTTCCTTCTTATGATCTCCATGACAGCTTCAGGGGAGACTGAGCCTATCCCCATATTCTTAGTTATCTTTGGTATATAATAAAAAAAGGGCACATCCAGCTCGTTGTTCACATTCTCCATTAGCCTCTGTGCCTCCTTCTGCGGCTCCTCAATCATATCGGAAAGTTTCTCCAAAACCGTTTTTTCGTATAATTTTCCCAGATAGAGAGGGCCGAAGATCTCATTCCTCCCATTGCAGGCTGGGCATCTCCTTTCCATTGCTGGTGCAATACCTGCATTATATCCAAAGGCGTCGCAAGCTGTGCAATAGAACCCAAATCCATTCTGTCTCAGAGAACCGATTGCATTTTCTGCGCCAACCTTCAATCTGAAGAAGATGCGCATATAATGCATGTCTGATATCGACAGTAGCATCTCTATGCCAAAATTGAACTTTGCAGCTATCCTCGCAGCATACCCTATAAGGATGCGGATGCCTACCTCTTTGCACAACCCATTATGCAGAGGCTTCGCATCATATGACTTAATGCAGGCTTTAGGGTGGGCACCGCACAGAACAGCTGTATCTGTAGCTGTAATCATAAGCACACTTCCGTTCTTTGAAAGCTTCATAATATCATTCATATACGGCATAGGAGATCCAAAGGGGTCAAGGTCTATTATATCAAACTTCTCTCTCGAAATTGCGAATTCGCCTATGCTTATATTCAATATCCTGGCCCTACGCAATCCGTTCCTTCTGACGTTCTCTTTTACAGCAGCGCTCGCCTCTTTTGAAATGTCAAGGAACGTCAGCGCCGAAACCCCAGCGTCTGCATATCTTATACCCCTTACCCCAGTGGCTGCAGTGCTGTCTAAAAGCGAAAGCCCTTTTGCATCTATCGCCTTCAGGAAAGCAACCGATATATCCCTCAAGGTTTTCATTTTAGGATTAAAGAAGACCCCTTTGCGCACAGAGATACGATGTCCTTCCTCGTTTAAAATCATCCAATCATTTGGCATGCAGTTTCAGCACTGCGTCAATAAGCCCATGCGCATATGAAATGCTAGCAAAAGACGTATAGTGATCCCCATCCTTCTCAAACGCCACAGAATCTCTTGCATAGAGCTCAGCCATATCGACTATCTCCCTCTCCTTCTCGCTGAGCGCTATAGCTCCTAATCTCACAACTGACTCGTCAAATTTCTTTATGTCTTTAGCTATCCTTTCACTTATGTCCATGCCCATTAAGCACCATTCTATTCCTCTAGATATGGCGCAAGATAATAAGTTACCTCAGCATCGCCTATGTTATACTTAAGCTTCATAGGCTCATTCGATTTCAGGGATATTGCTATATTGCCCCCAGCAGGACATGATTTTACCATATTTTCAAGAAATTCAAGGTTAAACGTCGATTCTGTATTCTTTCCCGCATCAACCTTCTTCGTCGCAGCCCCGTCAACGTCATGGAGCTCTTCAAGCTCCCCTGAGTCTCCTCTTGCATTAACTGCAAACTGCCCCTTAGAGGCTTTGAATGAGATATAAGATGAGATTAAGCTTGCATCCTTTATTATATCCTTAAGCGGCTCGCCGTTTATCTCTACAAACGCATCGAATTCCACATTTGGCTCTTTCTCAAAGTTCTTCTTTACATCAATGAGCTGCAGTCTGTACCTTCTCTTGGCCGAAGCCCCGACGAACTCTAAGAAGAGCTTGTTGTCCACATCCTTCATTATAAGAGACTCTCCATCCCTTGTCCTTGAGAGTATCTTGTTGAGGTTTTCAAGATTAAGCCCCACTGTTGTGTTCTTATCTATATTGAACTTAGAGAAGGCCTTATTCGGCATGAAGAATGAAATCATGCTTATGCTTGATGGATCCATGGCCTTCAGCCCTATGCCCTCCTTCGTTATAGCGAAAAGTCCTTCATCAACAAGGCTGACTATCGCACTAACACAATCCTTCCAATATTTTGCATTGTCTATCTTTATCTCAAACATGCCAACCACTTCGATTATAAAACAAACGAGAACACCGCATTCAGCAAGGCAAAGCCCATCATGGCAAACTGCTACTATCCTCTATTATATACAAAGGTATTTATAAATAAGGTAGCGAACAAGAGAGTCATTGGCGCAGGGGTTTGGGTTAGTGCAAACAAAGGCGTCCAGCAAGCAAACGATTAAAAGCGATAATATGCTTGGAATAATATATTGCACTTCAGACGAAGCATCCAACAACATGGGCAAGCGCATGCTTGGGCACGGATTTGAAGAAACGATTAAAAGCGCCGATTATACTCTGTATGCAGATAAACAGCTCTCAATATGCGAGACGCGAGGCAGATTAACTGATGCAGAGGTTACAGATTCGCTGGGTTTTGAAGCAGCCATCTTCCTAAGCAAACATCAGAGTGTGGCAGGCAGAGCGTCATTCACCACACATCCTATGGGAAACTGGAATGACAGGGCAGATCTAGGTGGCAGGCCTAAAAAGCTCTCAGTTTCAGCGCCTTTGCTGATGCTTAATATACTCAATTCATTGTGCTCTATAAATGCAGAAAGCATAGAAAGGACATACGAAGCAACACACCACGGCCCCCTGCTTGACACCCCTTCACTCTTTGTAGAACTGGGAGGCAACGCTGCGATGACAAGCAACAAAGACCTAGCGTGTAGGATCGCAGATTCTGTATACGCCTCGCTGCAGAATACGGATGTGTATTACGAAAAGGTGGCGATAGGGATAGGCTGTAGGCATTACCCATCAAAGTTTACTGCGTTGGCCAAAACCAAAGGATATGCATTTTCACATATGCTCCCATCACATATGATATATAATAAAGACGGTACGAGTAATCTCGATATGCTCGGCATGGCTGCAGAAAGGAGTACCCCAAAAGCCGAAAGCGCAGTGATAGAATGGAAAGGGCTCAGCTCATCGGAGAGGGAGGAGGCCATCCGTAAACTCAATGAAATTGGTATCGACTATGAAAGGGTATAACATTGCAATAGCTCTTGCCATATTCTTTTCGTTGGTGTCTATTGTAACTGGAGAGTACTGGTTCCAATTCGGGGCAGTAGGCGGCACCAATACTGCATACAACAGCGGAGCCAGCGCTGAAATAAAAACAGCAATTACTCACAATATATCAACAGGCTCTATATCCTTTTGGATCGGCGAAACGCTAAATAACGGAGTATTCGTGCAGATAGGTTACCTAGAATCAAACGAATCAGGCAGATATCCTACGGTATGCACCGCAAACGGCTGCAGCAACTATGAATACTCTAACGCTAGCCAAGCGGAATGGTTCTATGAATACTTCCCTGGAAACTATTCTGGAAGCCAGTTCATCGGAGCCATAGGCCCCCCGGGCTCTGCAGGGAAGAACGGCACACTCAACGACTATGCCTTCTATGCTTTAGGGAATACATGGTATTTTCTATTCAACGGCAATATTGTGGGTAGCGTAGATACGCATGCTGGCTCTTCAGGGTTCAATGCTCCTATAGCATTCGGCGAACTGGCTAATGCGAGCAACAACCGTGTCTATATAAATAATGCTACATTCACAAACTTTGACGTTTACAAAGACGGACACTTCCTTCCCGTTTCAGAAGCTTACTCATATATCGGATACGGAGCCGGAAGCAAGACAACCCTCCACGATCCATACGGAGTCGAAGAAGCAAACGGCAGGGTCAATTATTTCGCAGCAGGCTCAGGTCTGCCGCAGCCTGCTAACTATACTCAGTTATGGGGTTTCGGCTACATCTTAAAAATTTCATCAGCATACGGTAGTCCTACAAAAACCGCAGAGTATTCTGCATATTCCAGTGCGCCTCTCTCTGTGCCGTCCGTTGTATACATTAATAATAACACAAGGGCCGTCTTTAAGGATTGGATAGGAAGCGGAATAGGTTCATATACTGGAAGTTCAAACAGCACAACCGTATATCTCGAAAGCAACGTAACTGAAAAAGCAGAGTGGATACTCCAATATCGCATTAATGTATATTCAAGATACGGCACTGCATACGGAAGCGGCTGGTATGATTCAGGATCCACGATAACCTATGGGGTGATTCCGGCGTTGGTATACCAGAACGCATCCTCAAGGACGGTATTTTCCGGCTGGTCTACAGGAATCACCAGTCCAAATGCCTCTGCGTATGCGACTGCGCCGCTTAATATCTCCGCCATCTGGCTCCGCGAGTTCCTAATTAACCTCACTACACCTTATGGGAATGTCACGGGAAACGGATGGCACATAGCCGGCTCTTCTTTCCGCGCCTCGCTTGATACAACTATAGTGAATATAAGCAAAACGCAACGCCTTGCATTCTATTCGTGGAGCAACGGCAGCTCCAGCCCCAATCTCAATGTTTATATGCTGCATCCTGTAAAATTAAATGCAATATTCAGGGAACAGTACCTCACAACTATAGATGGCATTGATCCTTCAGGGACTACGCTCTGGCTTTCAGACATCCATATAGGCACATCCCCGGCGAACAATACCCTCTTCCTCTACGGAAACAAAACATATAATGTGAGCAGCGTGGTGTACAAGGGCACAAAAATGGAAATAAATTCAGATATAAGAGTGAATTCCAGCTCTATAACATACATTAAAATACCGGTGCAGGATATCTCAATAAAAACTATAGATATATTCGGTATACCTGTCAACGCAAGCGTAGCTTTAACATTTCCGAACGGCACAACTCTCTCAACATATTCAGGTCCGACAGGAAGGATAGGCATGGCAGATGTACCTTACGGGAAGGCAAACGCAGTTGTAAGGTATCTGGGGCTAACAAGCCGTTCGGCGCTAAGCAACTCCGGCAGTTCAACGTTCTTCTTTCTCTCACTGGTGGACATCGAGGTGTTTGTATCTGTAGGCATCCTGGCGTTTATCATCCACGAGATCTCGCGCAGATATCTGCATAAAAAACACCTCCAGTACATCTCAGATAAAGCGGCATACAGATAATATGAAATTAAACCGCACGGTACCTAATTTCATCTATTTATTGGACGCAGCAATTGGATGGAAAGATTCTTAATTTGTCAAGTTCCTATAATTATAAATGCCTAAAAGGGGGCTTTCAAGTGAAAATCATAGTTCTGATACCAAGTGCCGATTTCAAGGATGAAACACTTTCGAAATCAAAAATCATGCTTGAGAAATGGGGAGTAGAGCCTATAATATCCGGTTACACTGCAGGTAAGTGTAGTGGAATCCATGGAGCGGTATGCATTCCAAGGATACACGCTTCAAAGATAGAGGCATGGAATTACGATGGCATATTGCTTGTAGATGGAACAGGTGTAGATACCCTTAAGATGTATGACTACAGGCCCCTTCTAGACACTGTCAGGCAGTTCTCATTGAACGGCAAGGTTGTAGCCGCAGTAGGAAACGCAATGAAGATAATAGCCAGAGCAAATGTAATCTCAGGCATAACCGTCGCGCAACCGCAGGATGAGGATACAGAGAGGCTTGTAAGATTGTTTAAGGGCAAAGTATCAGACAGCCCAATGGAATCGCAGGGAAACATACTCACGCTAGGAGATAACTCAAGGATAGAAGAATTTGTCAGGGTCGTCTTGGACAAATTAGGAGCCACATGACTAAAGTCGGATATGTGTATCTGCTCCGCACCCGCATTTGTAGACAGCATATCCCGTACTTGATATCCTCACCCTGCAGTTAAGCCCAGGTACCAGTACAGTGTTGCATTTTCTGCAAAAAACTCTCTTCAGACTGGAAGGTATACCTACCTTATAGTGCGAGCCTATCTTTCTCGCCATGCCGACATATCTTTTAGAGAGCCTCGCCGAATCCTCTCCAGCCTCGTTCTTAATAAGCATATCAGAAGCAAGCCTTAACAGGCGATTTATCCTTTCAAGCGCAATCTGGATTTCAAGCCGCTTATTCTTTACCATCAGCGCCACCGTTAAAACAATATATTATTATACACTTATAAATGCATAGAGGTAGCCAAAAGTGAGTTTTCATCAAGTGTAACGTATCATTAAGGTTTAAAAGAATGAATGGTTATAATAATAGAAAAATTATAGCCTCTGAATCCTGCTATAGGAGGCAGGGAATAAGGCATACATATATCCTCATAAACCTACAACTAAGTCAGAAAGTCAAGGCATATGAACTAAGGAGCTAAGCAGTGAAGCCATGGATGGAACAAACAATAACTTCCAGGGTGCAGTGCAGGGCAAGGCCATGCTCTTCGATGCAAATGCACTAATGGCGAATTCAAAGGATGTTTCAGCGTATGTTGCAGAATCTATAAGAAACATATACGGGATAGCTTTAGGCGTAGATCTCAAGGAGTACAAAGGCATGACCTCAAAGGAGACTGCACGCGCCATCCTCCTCTCACACGGCCTAGACGGAGGCGAAATAGACGAGCGGCTTGACAGGTATATTGAGGACCTTCCATATTCATACTATAATACTGCATGGAGCGACCGCGTCTTCCTCGCTTCAGGTGCGACAAATCTTCTCCAGGAATTAAAAAAGAAGGGTATTATACTCGGGATAATATCAGGAGAGATAGAGCGCATTGTGCGCGAAAAGATGAAAAAGACAAATATAGATGAATACTTCGACATTGTTTCTTCAGGGGATACCTACGAAGACATGGCCGGAATATTAAAATCCGCAGTTGAAAACGCATCAGAGCATGGTATGGAAGAGGGGAAAGTCCTCTCCATAGCAGGCACGGCAAGGATGTTATCTGCACTTAAAGCCGCTGGAATATATACCATAGGCATGGAAGAAATACGCGAAGAGAGCCATAACATAGCTGATCTTTACCTCAAAAGCCTAGATGAGAGGCAAAAGATAATCTCAGCAATAGAGAGGTTATGAAAAAGCCTACATCATCCAGGCCTCAGCAGAACCATGCCATATTTACCTGTATCTATGTACTTCTTGCAGTACATCTTGGCTTTCCCTATATCAACCCTTGCTATCGTCTCAGGCATTTTCTCGATAAGCCTTACGCCACTGTACATGATATGAGAAATGACTATCTCTATAGCCATATCAGATGTCTCTTCTCGCTCTATGATATATTGGATACCTAATGCCTTCTTTGCCCTTTCGAATTCCTCTTTATCTATATTTCCATCCTCAAGCTTTTTGAATTCCCCTAATATTACATCACGCACCTCCCCAAGTTTGCTTGGCTCAGCACCAGCTGCAGCCGCAATAAATCCGAATGTACTGTATGGATTGTATACTGCAGCAGGGTCATAAGCAAGGCCCCTCTTCTGCCTCAGTTCCTCGAAGAGCCTGTTGTGCAGATATTTCTCTAATACTAAAAAGGAGAGAAACTCATCGTTGTTGTCCTTCCTATACTCGCTGCACTTGAATCCGATTCCGATCCTCATCTGCTTTATGCCTCTCCTTGCGAGTGTTATCGTCTCCCTCTCCTGTGGCTCTTTCGCTATTCTCCTCTCAGGCTTCACATAAACCCCACTAAACCCTCCGAAATATTTTTCTACAGCCTTAAACGCAATATCAGTGCCTACTCCCCCGTATATGGCAAGCGCGCTGTTCTTCGGAGTGTAGTACCTCCTATATATCCGGAGAAGGTCTGTCCTTTTTATATTCTTTATTGTCTTATCGTTATCTCCACCTACTGACATGCGCGCCGGATGTTTTTTGTACAAGACACGAGGTATGTAATCTGTCATCATGAACCTGGGGTTATCATGTCGCATGAGATTCTCGTTTATGATAGGCCCACGCTCCTTTTCAAATTCCTCCTTTGGCAGTGTTGAGTTTTCAATCATATCCGAGAGTATATCAAGGGCTTTCTCGAAGTAGCCTCTATAAACCCTAATAAAATATACTGTACTCTCATGGTCTGTAAACGCATTATGGTAGGCGCCGAGCTCCCTTAGCTGGTCATCTATGTCTTTCCATGTCCTTGTCTTGGTGCCTTTGAACATCATATGCTCAAGGAAATGGGCAGCGCCGTTTATGTTCGGTGCCTCGTCCACCGAGCCGAATCTCACTCCAAAAGCTATGCCCACCGTTTCAAGCTGAGGGAAGCTGCGCGCAAACACCGTCAGCCCGCTTCTTGTAACACGAGAGGATACATGCAGCATGCAAGCACTATTATAGTTGGGAACATGATAAATTAAGACCTTTGCCTCTTTCGCTGGCCACCCTGTGGTTATGCACCGTCCTTGTAAAGTATATGCTACTTACAATGCGCTGTTTTAATGCAAGTATTTAAATACTTTTATATCCAATATCTAATATCCGACATTGAATATCCAATATGGTGTATTGCATGAGAGAAGAAAACCATAGGCGCTATATGCATGGCGAAGGGAGAACTAGCCACTGGGATACAGGCCCGTGGCGCATGCGGTTTGGCCAGAAGGGCTGGTTGAGGCCGATGGTCATACAAATGCTCGAGGAGAAGCCAATGAACGGTATAGACATAATAAACAGAATCCACGAAATGAGCCATGGATGGTGGAGACCATCGCCAGGCTCTGTCTATCCTTTGCTTGAAACTCTCAGAAATGAGAACCTCGTGGAAAAACACAGCGACGGCAAATACGAGCTTTCCAAGAAATATTTGGAAAACTCTAAATACGATGAGATACTTGACGACTCATTGGTAAATCTTGAAAGTGACATATCTTACTTGGAGGATATAGCGCAGGAGGACAAAAAAAGGCTTTCTGCATATGCAGATAAGATAAAAGGCCTGGCAGGAAGACTTTCAAAGCTTTCGTGAAAAAGGGTAGTGTAGTGTCTTATGCAATAAAGGTAGAAGGCTTAAGCAAGGAATTCGGCACCCTCAAGGCGGTAAATAAAATATCATTCGCAGTTAATGAAGGCGAGATCTTCGGCCTTCTCGGACCTAATGGCGCAGGGAAGACGACAACAATAAAAATGCTGACCACCATACTCAAGCCCACCGCAGGCAGTGCAAGAGTAAACGGCTTTGACATAAAAAGGGAGTCATCTGATGTCAGGAAAGCCATAGGAATAGTCTTCCAAGATCCCTCTCTTGATGAGGAACTCACAGGGCGCGAAAACCTAGAATTCCACGCAATACTATACAAAATAGGCAAGGAGGAGCGCGTGAAAAGGATAGCCGAAGTGCTCAAGCTTGTAGAGCTCGAAGACAAGGCAGATGTACTTGTAAAACATTATTCAGGAGGCATGAGGCGCAGGCTGGAGATGGGCCGCGGGCTCATGCACGAGCCAAAGATCCTCTTTCTCGACGAACCAACCATTGGCCTTGATCCGCAAACAAGAAGGCACATATGGGACTACATAAAAAAACTCAATGAAGACAAGAAGACTACAATAATACTCACAACACATTACATAGAGGAAGCCGATTATTTATGCAACAGAGTTGCTTTTATAGACCATGGCTCTATAGTGGCTCTTAATACTCCGTATGCTTTGAAGAACAGCATAGGTGGTGATGTAATATCATTGCATGCAGGTCAGTATGCAGAAAAGCTTGAGGGCATAGTAAAAAAAGAAAAATGGATAAAAACAGTCTCAAGGCATGACAGCATAGTAACGGTCACCACCGAAGAAGGGGAGAAGCATATACCCAGCATAGTCATGCTTTCCCACAAGCAAGGCATAAACCTTGGTGCTGTGAATCTACACAAGCCAAGCCTTGAGGATGCGTTTATACATTTCACAGGCAAAAGCATCAGGGATGAGGAGGGCAACTGGAAGGACAGGATGCGTGCAATACGCATGTCAAGGGGTAGATGAATGGATACAAATGCCATATATGTGCTCTGGCTGCGCGACGTAAAGCGCTTCTTCAGAGCAAAATCAAGGGTCATAGGAATGCTTATGATGCCCCTTTTTTTCATGGTCGGATTGGGCTTCGGTTTTAACAGCCTTATACATCTAGGCACAGGCAGCTATCTGGAGTTCATGGTGCCAGGCATAATAGGCATGTCTTTGCTCTTTACCTCAGTTTCATCAGGCATGGCTATTCTCTGGGACAGGCAGTTCGGATTTCTCAAGGAGATCCTCGTTACTCCAAACTCAAGGGTTGCGGTTGCTGTGGGTAGAGTAGCAGGAGGTGCCACTACCGCAGTGCTGCAGAGCGTGATAGTGGTCGGAATAGCAATACTCATAGGCTTCAGCATAACTGTCTCTCTATCGGCATTTCTCTCTCTTGTATTCATGCTTCTTACAGCAGCTACATTCATAGGTCTCGGTTTGACATTCGGGGCAATAATAGAGGACTTCCAGGGCTTCCAACTCATCACAAGCTTAGTGACATTCCCCCTCTTCTTCCTTTCAGGAAGCATCTTTCCGCTGAACGCACTGCCACCCCAAATACGCTACGTGGCATACTTCAATCCATTGACATACGGAATAGACGGCATCAGAGGTACGCTCACCGGAGTCTCGGCGTTTCCTTTGGTAATAGATTTTGCTGTAATGCTGGCATCTGCTATAGTTGCGATAGCCATAGCTGCATACTCCTTTACAAAGATTGAGGTAAGCTGAGCAACGCGCGGCACTTGGATAGACTATGCTTTTATAGCTGTTCCCGTAAAGATATCTGCATGTAAAGGCCCCTCAGTGCATTATATGCAGAGCAATAAATGGTGGATAAATAAGGATGTCCTGCTAATCAGCTTCTCTGCCTTCTTTGCAGATATGGGATATCAAGCCATACTCGCAGCCTTTCCCGTCTTCCTTGTCATTGTGCTTAAGGCACCAATATACATGCTGGGATTTGCATATGCGCTTACATACGGAGTAGGTGCAGTATTTGGGTATATCGGAGGTATTCTCGGGGACAAGGTAGGCAGAAAGCGGGTTTCAATTGCAGGCAACATATTTATACTACTCCTATCGGGCCTGGGATTTGCAGCAAATGCCATACAAGCCCTGCTTCTCTATGCCTCTGGCTGGTGGTCAAGGGATTTCAGGACGCCTCCCAGGAGGGCCATGCTGAGCGAAGCTACCACAAAGCGGCAGCGTCAGCATGCCTTCGGGCTTCTGCATGTGTTGGACATAGGCGGAGGGAGCATAGCGATAGCATACCTGCTGCTCCTTCTCTATCTAAAGATAAGCATAAGGCACATCTTTTTATTCACTGCGCTGCCCCTAATTATCTCGACATCGCTGCTCCTCTTTGTCAGGGTAGGAAAGACATTCAAGGAGCTGAGGCTGAAAGAGGGCAGGTCCATCAGCCTTAAAACTGCGTCTAACAGGCGCATACTGAAAGGGGTACTTCTAGCAACTGCACTTTTTGGTTTCAGCTTCTACAGCCTCGGCTTTCCTATAATAACAATAGCGCAGGAGTCGCACAATAACATGCTTGGTATACTCTCATACGCCGTCTTCCTTGTCTTCTCTGCTGCAGCAGGCTATCTGATAGGTACACGTGCAAGAAAGATGAACATGATAAAGGGCCTCTCAACATTTGGCTACGCGCTTGCAGCTTTAGCATCTCTGCTTCTTGGAGTGTTTTACTCTATGCATCTTAATGTTGCCTTCTCATACTCCGCAGTGGCTCTCCTTGGAATAGCAACGGGCTCTATAGAGACATTCGAACCCACAATAATATCATTCATATCTCCAAAGCGTGGTGTAAGCAAGGGAATGGGATATCTTACTGCTTCAAGAAGCGTCGGGCTTTTTATAGCCAACGCATGGATGGGTATACTCTACACACTAAGCCCTGCATTCTCCTATTACTACGCCTTTGCCGTTTCGCTGTCTGCCTCAGTCATATTGCTGTACATG